>JBCAZN010000333.1:0-3560 GCA_038533035.1 Pseudomonadota bacterium | reverse complement strand
ATCCTCCTGGTCAAGCGATAGCTTTTCGCCGCTCGCAATGCGTAGCTGTTCGCGCACGATGTCGACACCCGTGATCATCTCGGTGACCGGGTGCTCGACCTGCAGGCGGGTATTCATTTCGATGAAATAGAACTCACCGTCTTCGTACAGGAACTCAAATGTGCCCGCACTGCGATAACCAATATCGAGGCACGCCTGCACGCAGCGCTGACCAATGCGATTGCGCATCTCTTCGGTGATGCCCGGTGCCGGGGCTTCCTCAATGACCTTCTGGTGACGGCGCTGCATCGAGCAGTCGCGTTCACCAAGATGAATGGCGTTGCCGTGCGTGTCGGCGAGGATCTGGAACTCGATATGGCGCGGCTTTTCGAGAAACTTCTCCATGTACACGACGTCATTGTTGAACGCCGCGCGTGCTTCCGCTTTCGTGACGGTAATTGCCGCAATCAGTGACGCTTCGGAGTGCACGACGCGCATACCGCGACCGCCGCCGCCGCCGGATGCCTTGATGATGATCGGGTAACCGATGTCGCGGGCGAGCCGAATATTCTCGTCGGCGTCTTCGCCAAGCGGTCCATCCGAACC
Organism: Pseudomonadota bacterium; assembly: GCA_038533035.1. Classification (GTDB taxonomy): domain Bacteria; phylum Pseudomonadota; class Gammaproteobacteria; order Steroidobacterales; family Woeseiaceae; genus UBA1847. Next base: position 2,975 of record JBCAZN010000333.1, on the reverse strand, counting down.
GGGCACACACGGCACACCGGCTTTTTTCATCGCGCGTATTGCCGATACCTTGTCGCCCATCAGCCGAATGGCATCGGCCTTCGGACCGATAAACGTAAACCCGCTCGACTCACAGCGTTCGGCAAAGTCCGCATTCTCCGACAGGAAGCCGTAACCCGGATGAATACCGGTTGCGTCCGTCACCTCGGCCGCGCTGATGATCGCCGGCATATTGAGGTAGCTGTCCACGGACTGCGGCGGACCGATGCAGACCGTCTCGTCGGCAAGCAACACATGCTTCAGGTTGTTGTCCGCAGTGGAGTGCACCGCGACCGTTTTAATGCCCATCTCGCGGCAGGCGCGCAGCACACGGAGCGCAATCTCGCCGCGATTGGCAATGACAATTTTCTCGAGCATTAGCCTGCGCGCTGATCGATAACGAACAGCACCTGTCCGAATTCAACGGGCTCGCCGTTCTGGATGCGAATGGACTTGATGACACCGGAGACGTCGGCCTCGATCTGGTTCATCATCTTCATGGCTTCAATGATGCAAAGCGTGTCACCCTCGCTGACCCGATCGCCAACCTGCACGAACGCAGCCGCGCCCGGCGACGATGCGGCGTAAAACGTGCCCACCATCGGTGCGGTTACCTCAAAGCCGTCTTCGGCTTCCTCGACCGGCGCCGCAGGCGCTGGCGCAGCCGATTCAGCCGCAGGTGGTGGCGCAGCCTGTGCGGGAGCGGGCGCTGCAATTGCAACAGGTGCGGGTGCGGCCGGAGCGCCGGCCGCATAACGACTGATGCGTACTGATTCCTCACCTTCGGTAATTTCAATCTCGGCGATGCCGGACTCGTCCAGCAGCTCAATCAGTTTTTTTACTTTTCTAATATCCATTATTTGTCTTCCTCGTCTGCGGTTACCGACTCATGGGCGACCTGCAAGGCCAGCTCGTAGCCACGCGCCCCGAAACCGAACAGGCAACCGCTCGCGATATCACTGAAGTAACTGTTATGCCGAAACTCCTCCCGCGCAAACGTATTGCTCAGGTGAATCTCGATGAAGGGAATGTCAACCGCGAGCATTGCATCGCGCAGCGCCACGCTGGTGTGCGTGAAGGCGCCCGGGTTGAGAATGATGTACTCGACACCGTCTGTCGCCGCCTGGTGGACGCGATCGACGAGTTCATGCTCCGCATTACTTTGAAAACACTGGAGCTCGTGGCCGCGATCGGCGGCCAGCGCTTTGCAGCGATCCTCGATGTCAGCCAATGTCGCGGCACCATAGACATCCGGCTCGCGAGATCCGAGCAAATTGAGGTTTGGGCCGTTCAACAGCAGAAAAGAGGACATTTGAATGGTTTTTGTCATGTTTGACGGAGATCACGGCAATTTTAACCTTTTTCGGGTACGATCGCGCAAGTAAATCACGGAGACTGCCATGAACGAAAACGCTACGAATCCTTATTCCACGCCTGAAGCCGATGTCGTTCCCGATTCCCTGGGTGGCGATGCATTTGCGGATTTTCCACGTTTTTCAGCCTGGTGGGTGGCCTTGCTGTCCATCATCACGTACGGCCTGTACACCTATTACTGGCTCGTGACGCGGACGACGAAGATCAACCAGGCGCTGCCAGACTTCCAGATATCGGCCGGATTGCTGTGGGCGACCATCTCGCTCGGTCTGCTCAATATCGTGCTCAGTATCTGGTTCGAGATTGGCTTGGGGTCCGCGACGCCCGAAATCCTGGGGACCGTGGCGTTGGCGAGTGTTGCGCTCGGACTCGTTCAGTTTGTCTGCTGGGTCATGCTGGCGTTTGCAATTCGCAGTCGTCTTAACCGCATGACCGGCGCAACACCGGGCCATCCATTGTGGAGCAACGGCGTCCTGACGTTCTTCTTTACGCCGATTTATCCGGCATACAAGATCAACCAGGCCAAGGACGCTCACGCAATAGGAGCGTAAGACTCGACTGACCCTGGGTCAGAGGGAGCCGAGTTCGGCTTTCGCTGTGTCTTTCGATATTTCCTTGCGATCGAGTCGCGACATCACCTCGACAATGGTGTCGAGGTGATCCTGGTGCAACTCACCCAGGTAGGCGTTCAGGTATTCGCCGTCAGACGCGACGAACATCGTGAAGGGTAGTCCTCAGTCGTCGATTGCCCTCAGATCGACAATCTTGAAATTCTGGTTTTCCGCCGGAAGCACGTTATGGCCGTCCTGCACGACGAGAATGCCTGCAGGGTAGCCGGGTAAGGGCTTCGAATACACCGCGAGCCCATCTGTCTCCGACGCCCCGTCGATGCTGTCGCGCCAATTTGCCCCAATTTCAAATTTCACGGGTTCGCCTGGCGAGCTGAGCGGATAGCGCACGTAGGTGTTATCGCCCTGGCTGGACGCGATCAGATATTTCTCTCCGCGCGCTTCATACAAATCAAGACCTTCGACATCGGCGAAAAGCGTCTCGCCGTCAACCGCGGCAAACAGTTGCCTGTCGCCTGTGAGCAAGTCCAGCGCCCAGATTCCGACTTCTTCTTCACCGACAAAGAGGACATTTGCTGCGGTATCGACAACACATCCTTCCGTCTGTGTCTCAAATTTCGTTGTCGCCGACAATGTTGCGGCGTAATCCGTTGTTACCGTCCAGTGTTGTACGTTGCCATCCTTGTCGCCAACAAAGATGGTTGGCGTGCCGCGTATTTTGGCGGAGCACAGGCCGTACGGATCATCGAGATCGAGACTAACGTTCTTGATGTGCTCGAAGGTTGCGGCGCTGCCGTCGATTGTTACTTCAATCAGCGAGATGCTCTTGTTGCTGCGATTGCTGCCGGCAACGAGGACTTTCGCATCACTCATGATTACAGCGTCTACATTGTTGATTCGTCCCAGCGGCACTCATCTTAGGCGCTGACAAGAAATGGGGATTGCGAGTCTACGATCTGGACGGCCACGAGATTCAGGGAATGCCGCTGGGACGAATCAACAATGTAGACGCTG
>JBCAZN010000332.1:0-3587 GCA_038533035.1 Pseudomonadota bacterium | reverse complement strand
TTTCGAGCGCGGTATTCTAGCGCCTGAATGAGCCCATTAACACCCCAAAATCAATTATCTACGGGGTTTCTTAATCAAGTTTTAAATACCCTGCGCGGTGCGACCCGTCCGTCATCGGCCAGCTCGCCTACGCCCAAAAATCTGTGCTCTGGCCCATACGTACGAACCAGCCCTTCTCCTGCCTCGGCAGCGGCCTCCACAGCCTGCCCGCCACAAAATTTCTCGGCCTCGGCGGCTGCAACAACCACAGCCGGCATGCCGCCTAGCGCCACGTCGGCCGCTAACAGCCGGTCTTGCAGTTCACCGCTTTCAGCCAGCGCCTCGACGGCAGCCATATCTAGCATGCCATCGCTCTCAAACGCGCCAACCGACTCACGGTGCAGCCGGGCCGTATGCGCCAGCGTGCCCGCCTTCCTCGCGATGTCCTCGACCAGCACCCGAATGTAGGTGCCCTTCGAGCACGCAACCCGGAAAACCAGCCGCGATCCCGCAGCTTCCAGCAGCACGATCTCGTCAATCCGGATCGGCCTTGGTTCCCGTTCCACGGTCTCGCCCTTTCGAGCCAGCTCGTAGAGCCGCTTGCCATCCTTCTTCAGTGCCGAATACATCGGCGGTACCTGCATCGACTCCCCAAGGAAGCCCTGCAATACTTCGTTCCAGTCATCCGCTGACATGTCCGGCACGTCCGCCTTTTCGGTCACCGTACCGTCACCATCACCGGTGTCGGTCGCGGCGCCCAACCGCGCCGTTACGCGATAGCGCTTGTCGGCGTCCAAGAGGTAGCCACATACCTTGGTCGCCTCCCCGAAACACAGCGGCAACATGCCGGTTGCGGCCGGGTCGAGACTGCCGGTATGGCCCGCCTTCTTCGCGTTCAATAACCGCCGCACAATCTGCAGCGCGCGATTGGACGTCATGCCCGACGGTTTGTTGAGCAGCAACAGACCGTCGATCACGTCACCTTTGCGATTCATTCCTCGTGCGTCTCTAGCGCCTGACCAATCAAATCGCTGATACGCTGTCCCTCGGCCGCGCTGTCGTCGTGAGCAAAGCGCAGCTGTGGCACGTGGCGAATCTTCACTTCGCGTCCCAGCCGGCTCCTCAGGAAGCCACCGGCACGCTCCAGTCCTTCCTGGACCGGCGCCGGATCCGCTTTTGGATCCAGCAGGCTGTAATACACTCGCGCAACACTCAGGTCACGCGACAGATCAACGGCCGTGAGCGAAACCTGCTCCAGCCGCGGGTCCTTGGTCTCGAAGCGCAACAGCTCATTGAGCGTACGCAGCACCTGGTTACCCAGGCGTTCATTTCGAGAAAACTCGCGAGGCATCGTCCCAGTCGCACGCTAATCGAGCGTACGAGCCACCTCTATACGTTCGTAACACTCGATCTGGTCGCCGACCTGCACGTCGTTGTAGTTCTTCACGCCGATACCACACTCGGTACCTGAGCGAACTTCATTGACGTCGTCCTTGAAGCGACGCAACGATTCCAGCTCACCTTCGTAAATCACGACGTTGTCGCGCAGTACGCGGATCGGATTGTCACGCTTCACGTAACCCTCGGTCACGATGCAGCCCGCAATATCACCCAGCTTCGGTGAACGGAACACTTCTTTCACCGACGCCAGACCTACGATCTGCTCGCGAATCTCCGGTGCCAGCAGGCCGCTAATGGCTTGCTTAACGTCATCAATCGCCTCGTAGATGATGCTGTAATAGCGAACATCTACACCCGATTCCTTGATCGCCGTTCTTGCCGTGGCATCTGCACGCACATTAAAGCCGATAACGAATGCATTGGACGCAGCGGCCAATGTAACGTCGGTTTCGGTAATACCGCCGACGCCCGAACCCAGCACCTTGACCTTGACCTCGTCGTTCGACAGCTTCTCAAGCGCATCACGCAGTGCTTCTGCTGAACCATGCACGTCCGACTTGATAATAATGGGCACCGTCGACAGCTGGCCTTCCTTCATTTGCGTGAACATGTCGTCCAGCTTCGAAGCCTGCTGTTGCGCGAGCTTCGCATCGCGCGTCTTGGTCTGGCGGAACTCGGCCACTTCGCGTGCCTTGCGCTCGTTCTTGACAACGAGGAAGTCGTCGCCGGCGCTCGGCGTCTTCGACAGGCCGAGGACAACGGCAGGGTCCGACGGCCCGGCGGTTTTGATCGGCTTCCCGGTCTCATCGAACATGTTGCGAATACGGCCGTACTCCTCGCCCGCGATGATCATGTCACCCTGGTTGAGCGTGCCGGACTGAACCAGCAGCGTCGCAACCGCACCACGCCCCTTTTCGAGGCTCGATTCAATGACGAGACCTTGCGCAGGTCCTTCGGCAACGGCCTTGAGATCCATGACTTCGGCCTGCAACAGGATTGCGTCCAGAAGCTCGTCAACACCGTCACCCTTCAGTGCCGAGACATTCACGAACAGGTGTTCGCCGCCCCAGTCCTCGGGAATCACTTCGTGTTGCGAGAGCTCGTTCTTGACGCGCTCCGGATCGGCGTTTTCACGGTCAATCTTGTTGACAGCAACGACCATAGGCACGCCGGCCGCTTTCGAGTGCTGAATCGCCTCGATCGTCTGCGGCATAACACCGTCATCGGCAGCAACGACAAGAATAACGATATCCGTCGCCTGCGCACCGCGGGCACGCATGGACGTAAAGGCAGCGTGGCCCGGTGTATCGAGGAACGAAATCCTGCCCTTGTCAGTTTCAACCGAGTACGCGCCAATGTGCTGCGTAATACCACCGGCCTCGCCGTCGGCAACCTTGGTCGCGCGGATGTAGTCGAGCAATGAAGTCTTGCCATGATCGACGTGGCCCATGATCGTGACCACGGGCGGACGATCAACTTGCTCGCCTTCCGTCGTCACTTCATCGGCCAGCAATTGCTCGTCGACATCGGTCGAATCAACCTGCTTGGCAGTGTGCCCAAACTCTTCCACGACGAGCGTGGCTGTGTCCTGGTCAATCACCTGGTTGATCGTCACCATCGCGCCCATGTTAAACAGCGCCTTGACGACTTCGTTGCCCTTGATAGCCATCGCCTTCGCGAGCTCAGCCACCGAGATGCTCTCGGGGATTTCAATCTCACGGATAACCGGCGCCGTCGGCCTCTCAAAGCCATGCTTGCCGTCACTGCCCACATTGACGGGGCGACGACGCATCGGCGTCTTGCGCTTGCGACGTCCAGACTTGTCGCCCGCGACGTGCAATTCCTTACGGCCGTATTTCGTCTCCGGGCGTTTTGGCTTGGCTTTTTCCTTGTCCTTGGTGCGGCGAGCGCGCGCATCGGCCTCGGCTTTTTCGAGCCGCGCCTTCTCTTCCGCTGCCACCGACGCGGCTTGCTCCGCCGCTTTGCGTGCCTCTTCTTCGGCCTGTTTTTCCGCCTGCTGCGCTTCCTCGCGAGCGGCTTCCTCAGCTTTGACAGCCGCTTCCTTCTCGGCTTTCAAACGCTCCTGCTCGGCAACTTCTGCGGCCTTGCGATCCTCTTCTTCCTGGCGCTGGCGGTCGAGCGCTTCCTGCTCTTCCTGTGCCTGCTGTTCGCAAAAAGCGCACCTATATCAAGCGCGACGTTCTCGA
>JBCAZN010000331.1:0-3536 GCA_038533035.1 Pseudomonadota bacterium | reverse complement strand
CAGGTGCGGCCTAACCCTGGCCGAAGTCCGGACTGTCGCCAGCGAGGTATTCGTCTTCCTCGGGCGTGTTGGCGCGGCCAAGCAGCTTGTTGCGATGTGGAAAGCGACCGAACTGGTCAATGATGTCCTTATGTAGCTCGGCGAACTGTGCAACGGTCAGAAAGGTTTCCCGAAGGGTCGGTGAAACGGCCTCGGCCAGTCGTTCATAGAGTTCAACAGACTTCGCCTGGACTTTTTTCGATTCTGCATGCTGCAGCGGCATGTAAAAGAACACGCGCTGAATCGGTGGCAAGCCATGATCCTTTTTCTCGACTGCGCCCTCGACGCACAATTTAAGTGCGAGCTTGTCTTTTGCAAACGCGTCCGGCGTACCGCGGTAGATATTGCGCCGAAACTGGTCGATCAGCAGAATCAGCGCAAGGCGTCCGCGGGGCTCGGCAGCCCAGTGATTCAGGCGCCCGGCACTCGCCGCTTCGACATCGTCCTGGAAGCGGTCCTTGATCTCGGCGTCCAGCACGGGATCCTCGCTGAACCAGATATCCATACGCCGATCGATCTGCGGTGCGGTCAGCTCCTGCTCCTTGAACCAGAATTCAATGATCGCCTCGATGCGAGGGATGTCCTCGTCCGTGATCGTTGCATCGTTGGATTCGCTAAGCAGTTTTACCGACATTTCGATTCCCGGTTTTGCGCAATAAAGTGCGACATGGTTCACAGTTTGGGTGAGCCTGGCCGTCTTGCAAGCCTACAGTCAGTAGACTTTAGCAGATGAAAAGAGCGTTGGCGTTTGCATTCCTGCTAATAGCCGCCTGTGGCGGACCGGCGTCGGCGCCTGAGGTCGAGGTGCGCGAGTGGCTCGCTGTCGCACAGGTTAAAGCGGAGGCGAAAGAGCGTCGTGCGCTCGTCGACATGATCGCTCCGGGTTATCTGGATTCGCGCGGCTATCGGCGTGATGACATCGAAACCATGCTGCGCGTCTATTTTCTGCGGCAGCACAACGTCTCGCTCGTTACCAAAATCGATGACGTCCGGGTTTTTGGTGATTCTGCCGCGGAAGTGGACATGACAGTCGGTATGGCAGGGACCAATGATGGCGTGCTGGGATTCAGTGCCAACGCCTACCGGTTCGAGCTTGAGCTCGAACGGGATGGCGATGACTGGCAGCTGATCGCTGCACGCTGGGGAGACCTGGTCGGAGAGCTGGAGTAGCCATGACGCGGGAAAATCTATGGCAGGGCGCATTGATGATGATTCTCATCATGACTGGCGGCTGTGCATCGGTTCCTGAAAGCATCATTCGCCAGCCCGACGTTAGCCTTAGCCGGGTCGAATGCACGAGTCTTGGCTTGAATAGCCAGACATTCGTCCTGTCATTCGATGTTCACAACCCGAACAGTTTTGCGTTGCCGGTTGCGGCGGTTTCCTACGGCCTCAAGCTTGAAGGTAAACGCTTCGCGACGGGTGAAACCAGCGGGCGGTTCACAGTACCGGCGAAAGGTTCACGGGAGTTCGCGATCAACGTTGATCTGAATCTCTTGTCGACCGCGCCCGAGTTGCTGGCGACGATTCGTGACGGCGTACGTGACGGCATCGGTTACGAGCTCAAAGGCCAGTTTGACCTCGACCTACCTGCCATCGGCGCTGTGAAATACCGCAAAGCCGGGTTGGTTCAACTGCACGGCTCTGAGGCGTCCTTCCTGTTCCACTAACAACGGTTACGCGCGCAACTTTGGTCCTGCGTCGTCGTTTGGTCGCGAAATCGACGGAAAACGCCCCTTTTTGGGCGATTTTGGCGTCGATTCGACGCAACTTCGAGCTTGCACCGTTTTCTGGCATATACTCGAATCGATCAGTTTTTCGCGCTGATCCCGGCGCTCGGGCGCCAAACCAGACAATTTAACTAACCTGGGGCTGCCTGACGGCAACCCTGCTCGCCGCTTTGACGATGACAAATACGCTGAACAATCCGGAGTTCCACCGCGACAGTTGCGGGTTCGGACTTATTGCGAACCTTGACGATATTCCGTCGCATTGGGTCGTCGACACCGCCATCTCGGCGCTGGCGCGCCTGACCCATCGTGGTGCTGTGGCGCCGGACGGCAAGACCGGTGACGGCTGTGGGCTGTTGCTGAAGTTTCCGACAACCTTTTTCCGCGAGGTGGGTAGTGAGCTCGGCTTCGAGCTAAACGAACGCTTCGCGGCCGGCACCGTGTTTCTTTCACAGGACAAGGCGGAGGCGGCTGCCGCGCGTCGCGCAGTTGAGCAGGCCGCCGCGGAAACCGGCCTGACGGTCGCCGGCTGGCGGTCGGTGCCGATCGACCCCGAAGCCTGCGGTGAACAGGCGCTGGCAACATTGCCGCGCATCGAACAGGTGTTCGTGAATGCGCCCGCCGGGATGCCGCGAGGGCGCTTCAATCGCCGCCTGTTCCTGGCGCGCCGCCGCGCCGAGAACCGCATACAGGACGACGAAACGTATATTGCGAGTCTCTCGTCGGTCACGATCAGCTACAAGGGCATGATCATGCCGGCAGCGTTGCCGCAGTTTTACCCGGACCTCAAAGATCCGCGCATGGAATCCTCGGTCTGCGTTTTTCACCAGCGCTTTTCGACGAACACGTTGCCGCAGTGGCGGCTTGCGCAGCCGTTTCGCTTCCTCGCGCACAACGGCGAGATCAACACGATCAACGGCAACCGCAACTGGGCGCAGGCGCGGGCGCGCAACTTCATGTCGGACAAGCTCGATGACATCTCGGATCTCGACCCGATCATCTCGCTGACCGGATCGGACTCGTCGAGCCTCGACAATATGCTCGAGGTGATGCGGGCCGCCGGCATGGACGTCATCCAGGCGATGCGCATTCTAATGCCGCCGGCGTGGCAAACCGTAGACAACATTGATCCCGACGTGCGTGCTTTTTACGAATTCTACGACTGTCAGATGGAGCCCTGGGATGGCCCGGCCGGCATCGTACTGACCGACGGTCGTTACGCCGCCTGCTGCCTGGATCGCAACGGACTCCGCCCGGCACGCTACGTCATCACGAAAGACCGGCATCTCACCGTGGCATCGGAAGTTGGTGTTTACGAATACGATGAAAAAGACGTCGTGACCAAGGGTCGCCTCGGTCCGGGCGAGATGCTTGCCGTTGATCTGGTCAACGGGGCGTTGCTCGATACGGATGATATCCATGACATCCTGAAAACCCGTGCGCCTTACAAGAAGTGGCTCAAGCAGGGTATTCGATACCTCGACTCGCAGCTGGTCGACAACAGGACCGCCGCCGAACCGATGGAGCCCGAGGTTCTCGCGACCTATCAGAAGATGTTCAATCTTTCGCGCGAAGAGCTGATTGAAGTTGTTGCAGTACTCGCGAACGCAGAAATGGAGCCCGTCGGCTCGATGGGTGACGACACGCCGATGGCGGTACTGTCGAAAAAGGTTCGCTCGCCATTCGATTACTTCCGGCAACAGTTTGCGCAGGTCACAAACCCGCCGATCGATCCGCTGCGCGAGCGTATCGTCATGTCACTGAGAG
>JBCAZN010000330.1:0-3592 GCA_038533035.1 Pseudomonadota bacterium | reverse complement strand
TTGTAGACGGCCCCGATATTAGTGCGCTCGCCGGGCACACTGTAGCTGATGTCCTGGCGCCGCTGGGGCTGGTCGCTGACGCGTTGCGTTACCTGCACGGCAAGCGCATCGTGCATCGCGACATCAAGGCGTCGAACGTCCTGATCGACAGCAACGGAGCACCGTATCTCACCGACTTCGGAGTATCTTGTCCGGTCGGCGAAATTGGGCAGGGTGGTTCACTGGTTGCACAAAGCCCGCAGTCGCTTGATGGCGCACCGGCGACCACCGCGGACGACATATTCGCGTTTGGTGCGCTCCTGTACGAACTGCTGGCTGGCCGATCGCCGTGGCCGTCCTCAGATACCGAAGATGCTATCCGTAAGGCGGCACCGGCACCGCTCGGTAACGCCGGCATTCCGGCCGAAGTGAGTCACCTCGTTGGCGAGATGTTGAGCGTTGATCCGGCGGCGCGTCCGGACGCCGAAGCCGTCGCCGAACGTCTGCGCACGGCGGGATTTGCACCCGGCGTCGCGCCGCTGCGTACAGCGGGCACGCGGGCGGTGGCGGATGAGGCGATTGAAACGGTGCAGTCGATTCGACCGACCAGCCGTAGTGACCGGGAAGCGACGATTGTTCCGCCAGCTGAGTCGACCGGCATTAACTCCAAGGTTGTCTATGGCAGTTTGGCAGCGCTGCTGGTGCTGCTGGTCGGCGTCGTATTTTTCCTGCCGGATACGGTGAACGAAAGAAACGAAAAAGAACGCGTCACGATAGACCTCGAACCCGAAGTCGAGCCGCCGCCGTCGTCCGCGGATGCCGGGAGGGACGCGTCGGGCATCTACATCGACCCGGAAGTCCAGCAACGGCTGCGCAGCGGTGACAATCTGCCCGTGCGCACACTCGAGGGCGACGAGGAGATAACGTTCAGTGAAAACATGGCCGATTACAGCGGCCTCGATGACGCGGGCCGTACCCGATTCAACGCCGAAGCGGCGCTTGGCGAGTTGCTGGCTGCGTTTGAGGTGCTTGAGGGTCGCGGCATCGAACGCTGGGCCCCGGTGGAGCACGCCAAAGCACGCAGTATGTATGCCGAGGGTGACAAGGCGTATCTGGAAAAGCAGTTCGCGGCTGCCGAAATGCAGTATCTCGGCGCTCTGTCGGTTCTTGAACCCACCTATGACCGAATAGAACCAACATTTAGAGAGGCGTACCAGGGTGGTCAGGCGGCGTTTGACGCAGGCGATCGTCTCGAGGCCTTGAGACTCTTCGAGCTTGCCGTTGCCGTAACGCCCACACATGCCGGTGCCCTCGAAGGGCTGCGGCGCGCGCAAAACCTCGAGGAAGTGTTGCGTCTCGTCGACCAGGGCGGAGACTACGAACGCGACATGGACTACGTCGCGGCACTGCAGAGTTATGAGCGCGCGCTAGCGCTCGACGAGCAATGGCAGGCGGCACATGAGGGTGTCGCACGCGTTAGAAAAGCACAGACCAAACTCGAGTTTGATCTGCGCATGTCGGAGGGCTTCGAGGCGCTTATGGCGGGCGATTACTATGCGGCGCGCGCCGCATTCCGGGTCGCGCAGCGCTTGATACCCGAGTCGAGCGAGCCGGCCGATGGCCTCATGCAGGTCGACCAGGGACTGCGCCTCGACGCCATCGGCACACTCGAGCGCGAGGCGCGCTCGCTGGAAGCCGATGAACATTGGGATGCCGTCATCACGACGTACGAGGAAATCCTCAAGGTCGACAATACGCTGACATTCGCAGCGGATGGCCTGCGACACGCCCGCGAGATGAGTGCGTTGCATAAACGGCTCGAAGACTACGTCTCGGAACCCGACAAACTGAGTTCACCATCGGTGATGCAACAGGCGACCCAATTCGTGGTCGAAATAACAACGCGCAGTGATGTGGGCCCGCGCTTGGCGGCGCAACGCGACGAGTTGTCGCGCTTGCTGCGCCGCGCCGCGACACCGCTGCCCGTCGCACTGGTGTCCGACAATGTGACCGATGTTGCTGTATACAAGGTTGGGCGTCTCGGGACATTTATGCGCAGGGAGATTAGTCTGCGACCCGGCACTTACGTCGCCGTGGGGTCACGACCGGGATTCCGGGATGTGCGGTTGGAGTTTCGTGTAGCGCCAGAGATCGACATTGAGCCCGTCATCATCCAGTGCGAGGAACCAATTTGAGTTTCGATCACCTTGTTATCAGGGACGTAGAAGGGGAGCGCCAATTCGGCCGTAGCGAACTGCCACTCAGGGTCGGTACGGGCAGCGATTGCCAGATTCGATTACCCGGTCCGGGCGGTGAACCGCTGGCGTTGCTCGACCTGCTCGACGGCCTGCCGTTTGTGCAGCCCGTGGGGCGCGATTCGGTCCTGGAATACAACGGTGAACCACTTGAAGCAAGCCGACGGCTGCAGGACGGCGATGAGTTGCACTACTTCGGCAGCCGCCTGCGGGTTGCCGCCAGTGATGCAGGTATCGTTATTGACGTGCGGCTCGAGGACAGCGCCTACGTCACCAAACCGCCGGAACTTGCAGACAACGCTGAACAACCCGAAGAGGAAGCGATTGCGCCGACGGCGTTTCGTCGTGCGGCGGAAACGCGTGCGCAACTGGTTGAGAGCGATGCGCACCCGCTGCGCTGGATCGTCGGTTTCGGTCTGGCGTTCCTGCTGTCAGCGAGCTGGCTGCTGTTTACGTCGAAGTCTGTAGATTTTGAGATCGATCCCCCGGAGCCCGACGCATTCAGTCTCGAGGGTGGCTGGTTCCGGCTGCCGATTGGGGATCGGGTGTTGCTGCGCAAGGGTAATCACACGGTTAACGTTGCGAAACAGGGTTACTACGACGTCAGCCAGACCTTCGTCGTAGGCGATGAGCAGGCCATGACGGTGCGGCTGCAGATGCGCAAGAAGCCCGGGCGCGTCGTGGTGTCGACTGTGCAGGACGTCGATGCGATCGTTACCGTCGATGGCTCGCTGGTCGGCAAATCGCCCTACGGACCCATCGAACTCGAGCCGGGCGAGCATTCAATTCGCGTTGAGTCGGAGCGGTTTCTGCCGTTCGAGGATTTCATTACGGTCGAAGGTCTCGACAAGCTTTCCAAGCTGCACGTGCAGTTGGTGCCGCGCTGGTCAAATGTCACGGTTACGAGTGAACCCGACGGCGCTGCCGTGTATTCGGGCGACGACCAGGTTGGCGTAACGCCGGCTGTCATACAACTCATGGAAGGCACGCACGAACTAACCGTCGTAAAGGATGGCTATGCCGCGTGGGATGGCGACGTCACGGCATCACCCAACGTGCCGCAGTCGCTGCCGACGATTGCGCTATTGCCCGCCAACGCCCGGCTGCTCGTCAATACCATACCGCGCGGCGCCAATGTGACGGTCAATGGCCGTTATCGCGGTCAGTCGCCAATAACGCTGTCATTGTCGCCAGACGTGGATTACTCGATTGGTATGTCAAAGGCAGGCTACGGCGTGACCACAAGAAGCATTCGACTGGAATCGGCCGCGAGTGATTCGATCACGGTCGATCTTTCGGCGCGCGTCGGCACCGTCACAGTCAATGTGCAGCCCGCTGACGCAACGGTGTACGTCGAT
>JBCAZN010000329.1:0-3602 GCA_038533035.1 Pseudomonadota bacterium | reverse complement strand
CAAGTTGCAGGCAGAAAAGCTCCTGCAGGATTCCGGCCTCAAATACTCGATCTTCCGGCCCTCGGTAATTTTTGGCGATTCGAACGGATCACAGGAATTTTCGCTGCAATTGTATGAGGACATCGTCAAACCGCCGCTGCCGGCGCCCGAGTTTCTGGCTCGCTGGTTGCCGCCGCAAAAGGCCGTGATCATGAGTCCTGTCGCGATCGGTGACGTGGTCGATGCGATTATTCGGCAGATCGAAGACCCGGTCGGCGGTAAGCAGATATTCGAACTCGGCGGTGCCGAGCAACTGACCTGGCGGCAGATGCTGGAGCGTATTGCTGCGGCAACGGGTCGTAAAAAGCTGTTCGTACCCGTGCCGATCAGTTTAATGAAGATTCCGGCGGCGCTGTTTGGTCGCTTCCGCTTTTTCCCGGTCAGCCTCGATCAGCTGCGCATGCTTGCGGAAGGCAACGTGGTTGATGTCATCACACTGAAGTCACTGATTAATCGTGAGCCACTACGCTTCGAGCCGGAAAATCTCTCCTACCTCAACAAAGAAACAGTCTGATACAGACGCAGACACTACTGTCACCAATTACGAGCGTCCGCCCGATAAAGTCCTCCGCAGTTATCCCCCAATAACGCTTTGCGAACCACGGAGGTCATTATGAAGCGTATCCATGCAGGACTGTTCAAGGCATTTGTTGTTTCTTTTCTTTTCGTATTCGGGCTGCAGGCAAATGCCGGCGGCTACTCTGCCAAGAAGCTCGACATTGTCGATACTGCAGTGGCGGCCGGACAATTCTCAACACTGGCGGCGGCGCTTGAAGCGGCTGACCTGGTCGGCACGTTGAAAGGCGACGGACCGTTCACGGTCTTCGCACCCACCGACGCGGCATTCGCAAAGCTTCCCGAAGGAACCGTCGAGTCGCTTTTAAAGCCTGAGAACAGGGATCAGCTAGTCGCGATCCTGACGTATCATGTGGTATCCGGTGCGGTAATGGCCGAGCAGGTGGTGACCCTCGAGTCAGCGACTACGGTTAATGGCGCCGATGTCTCGATCCAGGTATCGGCCGCCGGCGTGAAGGTCGATGATGCCAATGTTGTTAAAACGGACATTGCCGCTTCGAATGGCGTGATCCACGTCATCGACAGCGTGATACTGCCGTAAGAATGGCTGTCAAAGCGGCGGTGCATGGCACCGCCGCTTTTTTCTGTGAGAAGTGAAGTGCAAAAGAATGTCGTGATAATTGGTACCGGGGCTATTGCAAGCGCACTGGCTACTCATTTTTCTGCGGATTTAGTGGGCAGCCACGTTACGGTTCTCGGGCGCGACATCGCAAAGCTGCAAAACCCCGGGGTTGCCACCCGACAAATCGACTTTTTAGACGAGTCATCGATAGCCGATGCCGCTTCCCATGTTGCGAGTATCGCAGCGGTGGACACCGTGATCGTAGCGACCGGGATACTGCACGACGACGCAGGACTACAACCCGAGAAGCGACTCGCGGATCTGACGCCTGAGAATGCGCTGCAATCATTTACTGTTAATGCGCTCGCACCGACATTGATTGCCAAACACATGCTGCCGTTAATGCGTAAGGACCGTCGCAATGTGTTCGCGGCGCTGTCAGCTCGCGTCGGCAGTATCGAAGACAATCGTCTCGGTGGCTGGTATAGCTACCGGGCGTCCAAAGCTGCGCTGAACATGTTTCTTAAGTCTGCGTCGATTGAACAGGCGCGTAGCAACAAGCACTCGATTGTCGTGGGTTTGCACCCGGGAACGGTTGACTCAAACCTGTCAAAGCCGTTCCAGAAGAACGTGCCGGATGGCGGCTTGTTTGAGCCGAATGTTGCCGCCGGACTGCTGGTCGAGGTGCTTGACCGCTTGACGCCAGAGTCGTCGGGCGGCGTGTTCGCGTGGGACGGAACTCGGGTCCCTGCCTGACACAATCAAAAAAGCCCGCGCAAAGGCGGGCTTTCGGAATTTGGCTCCCCGACCCGGACTCGAACCAGGGACCAATTGATTAACAGTCAATCGCTCTACCAACTGAGCTATCGGGGACTAGCGGAGCGGGATTTTCCACCCGCGTCAGTGGCTTGTCAAGCCGTAACCGTCCGTTTTATGCGCTGCATCGACTCTTCGAGCATTTCCATGGAACAGGCAAACGAAATCCGCACGTATCCCGGAGCACCAAACGCCGTCCCCGGTACGCACGCGACCTCGGCCTCATTGATCAGGCGCTCGACCAGATCGACGTCTGAATCCAGTGAAAGCCGCTCCAATACACCCGTGACTCGTGGAAACGCATAAAACGTGCCTTCGCCGGGCCGGCATTCGAAGCCATCGATTTTATTGAATGCATCGACCACAAAGTCGTGGCGCTCCCGGTACGCCACGACCATCTCGGCAATGCAGCGCTGGTCACCTGTCAGCGCCTCGAGAGCGGCCGCCTGCGACACGGAGCAGGGGTTCGACGTGCTTTGGCTTTGTATGGTCTTCATAGCGCCGATGATCTCGGCAGGGCCCGCTGCATAGCCAATGCGCCAGCCGGTCATTGCGTAGGCCTTGGAAACGCCATTGGTCGTGATGGTTCGGTCGTAAAGCGCCGGGCAGGCAGTCGCAAAACTGACGAACGGTTCGTCGGCCCAATGGATATGCTCGTAGATATCGTCTGCAACGATGGCGACCGCAGGATATCCGACGAGAACGGCACCCAGCGCCTGCAGTTCGGTCTTGGAGTAGCTGGCGCCGGTCGGATTGCTCGGGCTGTTCAGGATTAACAATCTTGTATTGTCATTGAGTGCCTGTTCGAGCTGTGCCGGCGTCATCTTGAAGTCATGATCAATGTCGGTTTCGATCACGACGGGCGTGGCACCCGCCAGCCGCACCATGTCCGGATACGAGACCCAGTAGGGCGCCGGAATTATTGCTTCGTCGCCGGGTCCTAACAGACCGAGACAGAGGTTAAACAGGCATTGCTTTGCGCCGCTCGACACGACGATTTGCGAGGTGCTGTAGCTGAGGCCGTTCTCACGTTCGAACTTGTCGCGTACCGCCTCTTTGAGGGCTGCGGTGCCGTCAATTGGCGTGTACTTGGTGTCACCACCGGCAATCGCCGCGTTTGCAGCGGCTTTTATGTGCTCGGGCGTGTCGAAATCGGGTTCCCCGGCACCCAGGCTGATGATGTCGCGACCCTGAGCACGCAGCTCGGTTGCCCGTGCGAGTACGGCACTGGTTGGCGATGGCTTTACCGCGGCCATGCGTTTGGAAACTGATAAACTCACTCGATTGCCCTTTGGAAACGTGCGCAGGAACAGCGACCTCATGGTACGTGAATCGACAGAGACCCCCAATACAGATTCGAGACTCAGTGACGACCGCGACCGGCTGACGCTGGTCTCTCAGTATTCACCGGCCGGTGACCAGGGTCAGGCGATTGATGGGCTGATCGGTGGTCTCGAGGACGGCCTGGCGCGCCAGGTCCTGCTGGGCGTGACCGGCTCGGGCAAGACCTACACGATCACGCAGACCGCCACGAGCGCCAGCGCCAGTTGCAGGCAGCGGCGGCCGTGTCGCCAGCGCAGGAACCGCCCGATGGCGGGAGTTCGCAGCA
>JBCAZN010000328.1:0-3602 GCA_038533035.1 Pseudomonadota bacterium | reverse complement strand
AGACGGGGTACGTGTCGTACCGGACGCGCTTGTGCGGCGCTTAAATGCTGCTGGTCTATGTTGGTGGTGTCGCTGCCCTCCGGTAGCTGGCCCGCCATTTCAGGTTGCGAGATCAGATCGGCGATGAAGGGCGTGAGCGGTTTGGCCTGCAGAATCGACTGGCTGATCACGTCAACCGAGAAAAGCGCGATCAATAACAGCAGCAACGACGATGCCCAGACGAGGACAAAGTAGTAAACCAGGTGGCTGCCCAGTCGAATGCGGAAGCGAATTCGACCCGCCTCGACGCGGTACTGCAGCGTCCATATGCAGGTGCAGGCAGCAACCACGAGAAACATATACAAATTGTCGATCTGACCGTCGACGGCAAACACGGCGAACAGGAACCCTGCAGCACCGATGACGGCCAAGGCCGCCGAGAAGAGGCCGTACAGTCGCCCCCTGGCAAACAGCAGTCCCCATGACAGCAGCGCCAGGATTCCGGCGGCAACAATCAGAAAGTCGTACAGCCAGGTTTCGCCGTATGGCACGAGCCCGGTCGCCGGGCCCACTGCTGCCATTAACGTGACGAGCGGCGGTACATGCGCGTAGCTCCAGCGAATCTCGTCAGAACCGTCGATGTCGGCGGATCCGTTGCCCGGAAATTCACGCCAGTAGCCGTGTATGTACGTGCGCAAAAAAGGCCAGGTGCGCGCGAAGATCTTGATGATCGCAACGAAGCCACGTTCCTTGCCGGCCTGCGCTTCTGCGTCAATAACCTCGTCGTCGCTATCGCCGAGAAACGGGAGCGCGTTTGCACGCGCATGGTTCTTGCTGTCGATGATGCCACCCCCCAGTGGTTCTACTTACTGCGGTAGTTCAATCCCTGCGTGGTCAGCTTGATCCGGTAGAGTCCGGTCGTTGCGGTGATATAGAGCGTACTGCCGTCGTCCCCCCAACCCACATTGGCGGCGACTTCGGGTGTTTTGATTGTGCCGAGGTGTTTGCCCGCTGGGCTGATCACGAGAACGCCGTCCGGCCCGGTCGTGTACACGTTGCCGGCCTCGTCAACCTTGAAGCCGTCGGGTGTACCTGTGTACTTGTCACCGATCAGGTGCGCGGTATCGAAAAACAACGAGGGTTCGCCGAGCGTCAGATCATCGTGCACGGGGAACCGCATCAGCAGCGCGTCCTTCGGCCATCCGGAATTCGACACGTAAAGCGTGCGCTCGTCCGGCGAAAAAGCGAGCCCGTTCGGGCGCTTCATCGCGCTCGATAGCAGCGTCAATTCACCGTCAGCATCGAGCCGGTAGATACCGCTGAACGTGAGTTCCTTCGCCGGGTCGTCGTCCTGGCCTTCGAGACCGTACGGCGGGTCGGTAAAGAACATCGCACCGCTTGAATGCACAACGATATCGTTCGGGCTGTTGAGGCGCTTGCCGTCGTATCGATCTGCAAGCGTCGTGCGACTGCCGTCGTCTTGCAGGCGGGCAACCCGGCGGTTGCCGTGCTCGCAGAGAATCAGTTGGCCGTCGAGATCCAGCGTCAGGCCATTGGACCCGCCGACCGCACCGGTGTCGGCGTCGTCCGGTTTGATCGGCCGCAGTACTACCTGTACGCCATTCGCTTCCGACCAGCTGTACAGCGTGTTGCCCGGAATGTCGCTGAAGAACAGTCGATCCTCTGTGCCAGGCACCCAGACCGGCCCTTCGATGAACTGCAAGTCGCCGGCGAGTTTTTCAATCGCTGCATCCGCAGGCACGAGCGCGTCCAGGCCCGGATCGAGCCTGACGATTGAGTCGGTCGTCTTAATATTGGATTTCAGCGTTTCCCTCACCGAGTCATTATTGTTGTTGCACGCTGAGATCAATATTAACAACGGGGCCAGACCTGCGATTGCTAATCGACGCATAATCAGCAACTTAGCAAACCGCAATCACCCAAAACCGAATTTGCAGCGCTCAAGGCACCTAAAGCGACGTATTTTGGGTGAATTCCGGGTATTCTGCTTTTGATATTTGTCCGCTATGGAGCGACAGTGGACTCGTAGAGGGGGAATTCGCTGTGTTCGAAATCGATATGAGCAGCCTTAAGCCCGTCGGTGAGTTCGGCTCACTCGACTGGTGCGAAGCCTGCGCGGCTTATGGCGTAGAGATTCTCAAGGCAGGCAATTTGCCGGCAGACCTGTCCTGGGGTTTCAGCGAAACATATTCCCGCCCTGCGGCACGCCTGGTCAGCGCCGACCGGCCGCTTTCGGGCTACCACTTTATGGTAAATAACGGCGTCGTCTCCGGCGGTGACGGCGTCCCCGAGCAATGCCTCGCGCTGCCTGGCTTCCACGCAAAGTTCCGCTGGGCCTTCCTTTGCAACCAATCGGCCAGCCTGTATGGCACCGCGGGGCAGAAGCAGAGAAGCGCTGAAGAGGCGGTGCTGTTACGCGAAATGGCCGAGCATCTCGGCTACGAACCTCAAGTCGGTGAAATTTCCGATGCGATCTGGCCGAAGCCCGTCGTCGCGGCGCTCATGGTGGGTGTTGAGGAAGGTGCAGGCCTTCACAATATCGCGGCGACGCTGCAGCAACCGTCGCCAGAGTTCGCTGATCTGCCAACAACCGAGCTGGGTGTACCGCAGTTCTCACGCATGAACGACGCTCAAAAAGCGCTCTTTCTGGAGCTCTGCGCGATCGAGAATGCCGGAAATCTTGCAGCCAGCTCGCAGTAAAAAATGGGTGATATTCAATGAAAAGAATCGACCAGAACATGACCCCGGAAGTTTTTGCGAAAGTCCTATGCTCCCGAGAGCTTGGCGATGACATTGGCCGGGTCGGATTTAAATTTGTGCGCAACATGCTGGTGGGCATTAACCGAACGCGTTCAGTCAACCTGACGGACATCGCGAAAGGCCTGAAGGAAAACATCCGGCTGCATGCCACACACAAACGCCTGTCACGCAATCTTGATAATCCCGAGCTGGCAGCGAACCTGTCCGATCGTCTGCTTAATCTCGGCGCACAGCGTGTCCGGCCCGACACGCGCCTGATCGTCAACGTATACGAGCTGAACAAGAAGTACGCACGCAAGGTTGAGTACCTGCCGGAGCCCGGACTGGAGTCGGACTCGGGTTTCAAAGTATGCGAAATCCTCGCAAGCAATCCCGGTTCCGAGCGCTATTTGCCGCTCCTGGCGACCGTCTGGTCAGAAAAAGTGCCGGGGTATATCAGCGAAACCGACGAGATCAGGAAAGCGCTGCGGCGTGTTGTGAAAGCTACAAACGGTCGCGGCATGTTTTATTTCGACGACCACTATTTTGACGGTGATTCACTGCGGCCGCTGTTTTCGGATCCGCAGATTCGATTTATCGCGATGATGCAAAACTCGAGGCTTGATGCCCTGTACCACAGCGAGACCTGCTCGTTGCAGTCGTTGGCCGATAGTCTGGAGACTCCCTACGGCAGAACACTCTTCAAATTGATCCCGGAAGGCGCTGCGGGTACCTCTAAAAATACTGATATGGATGTGTTTATTCATGCGGGCGCGATGGCGGTCAAGCTGCCGGATTGTGATCGTAATTTGCGCATGATCGCTCTCAAGACCAAGAATCGGTTCACCGGTGAGACGTCGACG
>JBCAZN010000327.1:0-3604 GCA_038533035.1 Pseudomonadota bacterium | reverse complement strand
CCCCATCGGATCTGTTCTTGGCGCGGATCGAACCAATATGCTCTTCCACGAGCTTCTTCACGATTGCGAGGCCCAGGCCCGTGCCCTTGGGCTTCGTCGTTACGTACGGGTCAAATACCTGGCTTACCGAACCGCTTGGGAAACCCGGGCCGTTGTCTTCAACCTTGATCTGCACAATCTGAACTTCGTCTATTTCCGCAGCACCAATCTGCACATCGATACGACCACCTTCGGTGTTCTCGAGCGCCTCAACGGCATTGCGAATCAGGTTGTGCAAAATCTGCCGCACGCGCCCCATATCGCCCTCTACCATCGGCATCGTCGGATCGGACGTGAGGACAATTTCCACATCGCTTCTCTGCGCGCGGTACAAATCGACAATTTCGTGAGCGAGCTTGTCGAGATCGAAGCGCGTCATATCCATGTCCGGTGCCCGCGCATAATCGCTGAACGCGTTGACCATCTCCTTCATCGCTTCTACCTGCTGCACGATCGTGTGCGTCGAGCGGTCGAGAATTTGTGCCTCTTCTGCGTCCATTGTTTGCAGGTACTTGCGGCGCATGCGCTCCGCTGACAACTGGATCGGCGTCAACGGATTCTTGATTTCATGTGCAAGCCGTCGTGCCACTTCACCCCACGCTGCATCACGCTGGGCCTGCAGCAGCGCGGTGATGTCGTCGAATACAATGACATAGCCGGCCGCATGGTCCTCGTCACCGGGCAACGTTGTACACGCACACGTCAGCACGCGGCGGCCGACTTCGCCACGCAACACGATCTGTTCGCGCCACTCGGTCTCGCCCGCATCGAGGTGCATGCACGCAACGTCAACGAACTGTTCAAGCAACGGCCGACCTTTGGCGACGTTGCGCAGCGACTCACCCGCGCGATTCTCGAGATTGACACCAAGAATGGAGCCCGAGGCCTGGTTTGCGGTACGTATCGTCAGGTCCGCTTCAAGCGCGAGCACCCCGGTCGACAAGCGCGCAAGGATAACCTCAAGGTTGGTGCGCTCCGCTTCGACGAGCGCCTGGCTCAGTGACGCCTCGCGGCGTGCCGTCGCCAGGCGTTGCGTCATGTCATTGAAGGAACTGATCAAGAAGCCGATCTCGTCACGCGTCGGCGTCGGCAGCCGGGTGTCGAAATCGCCCATTGCCACCGCACGGGTGCCCGCCACGAGATCCTGAATCGGCGCGACGAGTCGCCGTGACAGTATGAATGCGCCGTAGATTGCCGCGAGCAGACTGAGCAGGAGAATGAAGCCCAACGTCAGCGTCAGGAGCTCTTTCAGGTTTTCACGAAAGAACACCAGCTCCTGGTACTCGGTATACGAATTCTCGACGCTGTTGAGCATGTTGCCGACGCGCTCCTGCACCGGGAAACGTGCCTGAATGACGCGGGTTTCCTGCATGCGCCCGGCCCGGTACAGAAAACCGATCGCGGTTTGCACCTCCATGTTTCCGTCGGTCAGCTCCTGCAGGGCGACGAACGGGCGCTGCTGTTGCATCTGCAGCGACACCTCGCGCGTCAGCGGCGCCGGCAACGTCGCCGCTGAGCTGTCGGTACTGGTCGCGATAATGCGGTTGTTCGGTCCGTATAACGTCATCTCGCTGGCGCCGGTCTCGCGGCGCTGCTTGCTGAGTTCGAAAACAACCTGTCGGTCCGGCGTCAGCGAAAGCTGCAATGCAACCTGCTGCGTGAAGCCGAGGACCTGGCGCTTCTGGAATTCGACGGCGGCGCGGCTAAGCGCGAGCGCATTCTCGAGGCCTTCTTCCACCTGCACGTCAAACCAGCTGTCTATGCCGCGGTTGATGAACTGGGTCGAGAAGTAGAACACGACGAGCAATGGCAGTACCGCAAGGCCGACAAACATGCCAACGATGCGCGCCTTGAGTTTCGCGCCCGGTATGTTGTTGCGATAGTCGCGTGCCAGCCGCCACAGGTTGCCGATCAAAATCGCAAACAACAGCACGCCGCCCGCGATATTGATCGCGAGGATAATGTTTTGCAGTCGATCGAAGTCGTCTGACTTCTGCACCGTCTGCGACAGCAGGAACAATGCCGCAAGTGCGAGCGCGACGCCGGCCACGCCCATCAACGTTACGAAAACGCGTTTTAGCGTTCTAACGACCATTCAAACCATTCGCTTTGTAGCTGCCACTCGCCGCGCCAGAAGAACAACAGGCGCAGCGTTGCCGGGTACTGTTCCGTGTTGAGCATTGCTCTGAGGCGCAGGCGATAGTCTTTGCCGGACTCGAGCAATTCGTCGTCAATCACGGGCAGGCTCTGGACGCGGCCCAGGCTGTTCAACGCGGAGTAAAGCGTTGCGAAGGAATCCTGATCACCACTGTTGAGGTTGCGGACGATGTAGCGCTGGCTTAGCGGCCGGTATTCGAGTTCGTGACGCACCGCAAGCTGAGCTTCGACATCATCAGCCCAGAAGCGCCGCACGCGAATGACCTGCAACTGCATTTCGATGGTCAGCGTTACGCCGCTCTCGAGCGCGGCTAGCGCCTCACTCGACAGCACGAGCTGCAATCGCGCATCCAGTGTATGCACGCCATTGACCGTTTCGGTCGAGGCCGAACGCACCTCGAAATAGCCCTCACGGTTCACCTCGTCCTGTGCCAGCCCGGTTCCCAGCGCGAGCACAAGCCCCAGTGCGAGCAACGCTCGACCGGACGCCTTCAGACGCTCAAAAACGGACTGCACGGACATCGTCTTCTCAGGAGACCTTGTTCTTCTCAAAACATGCGTAGTAAAAGCCGTCGAGACCCGCCGTTCCGGGCAGAATCTGGTAGCCGCATGCCTGCCTGCGCATTAGAGCGCGGATGTTGTTATTTGGCAACAAATCGTCTTCGACGGCATCGCTATGCTCACTGAGGAATTTCGTTGTCACCATCTCATTCTCCGCGGCGAAGGCCGAACAGGTCGCGTACAGCAGTCGCCCACCCGGCTTCAGCAGCGGCCAGAGTGCCTTTAACAACGCGGCCTGCAGCGTCGCGAGTTCGTCAATGTCGCTATCGCGCCGCAGCAGTTTGATGTCCGGGTGGCGACGGATCACGCCGGATGCCGAGCACGGCGCGTCAAGCAGGACGCCGTCAAACGGCGCACCATCCCACCATTCGTCTGGGTTCGATGCGTCGGCGGCAACAATCGTTGCATCCTGGCCGAGCCGATCGAGATTCTCGCGCACGCGCTGCAGTCGCACCGAATCGTTGTCGATCGCGACGACCTCGGCCGCACCGCGCTCCAGCAAATGCCCGGTTTTGCCGCCGGGCGCCGCACAGGCATCAAGAATCCGGCCCCCGGCCTCAGGTATCAGCCAGGTCGCCGCGAGCTGCGCAGCGGCATCCTGTACCGAGACATCGCCATCGCGAAAGCCTGGCAGTTCATCAACCGGCAGAGGCGCTGCAAGACGGAGGGCAGCATCGAAGCCGTCGAGACCGTCAGGCGCCGCGTCCTGAAACCGCGCCTTATACTGGCCGGACGACTGGCAAGCCATTCTCGAGGCTAACAATGCGCGTGCGCCGATGTGGCTGCGCGTCAACACGACACGCAATTCCGCCGGCGAGTATAAGGCGCGGTTTCAGGACGCGGCGCC
>JBCAZN010000326.1:0-3609 GCA_038533035.1 Pseudomonadota bacterium | reverse complement strand
CGTACGTAGCAAGTCGAAGCTGAGCTTCGGCAGCGGCACCACGCTGCCATCACGGCTGACCTGGCGGCGGCCGACATCGAGGACCAGGTCATCGATCCTGTAGCGACCAGTTTCCGCCGAGTTGTCTGGTGAGTCTGCAGCGCTGTCCACCCGGTGTTATTCCTTGTAACGGAAAGCTCAGACCCAGTTTAGCAGTCGTCGCAAGCATCTGATAACAAAGCTCAAAACGAATCTTCAGGCAACCTTCACACAAGCTTCACACCCGCGCGCTGCCGGAAAACTATGCTGCAGGCGTCCGAGTAAACCAGAGGTGGCACGGACGACAGGCGACGGAGCTCTCGCCTGTGCGAAAACGGAGGCGCGCCTTCTTTTGAATTCAAGATGACATTCAGGAGGAGAAAAATGAAGAAGCAAAATCGATCAAGGAAATTAGTAGCGACGGCTATCGTGGTCCTAGCATGGTCCACCGCGGCCAGTGCGGGGGGCAGCGGATGGGGTGCGGCGGAACCCGTGCTCCGAACCGACGGAGCGCAGGTGCCAGGCGGCTGCCCGATCGAGTCCCCGGCTGGCAATTTCCTGTTTACGGCCCGCAACCCCGGCACCGGTATTGACATCTACGTCAACCAGCGCGATTCCACGAGTAGCGTGTTCGAGCCAGGAAGTGCACTGCCAGCGCCAGCCAACGATGCGGGTGCTAATGATTTCTGTCCGACACCACGTCCGGATGGCGAATTGTACTTCGTATCAACGCGAGCTGGGACTTGCGGCAGCGCAGACATTCATCACGCAATTAATCACCCGGCGACCGGCTGGAATGTGCCTACCAATCTCGGGTGTGAGCCCCACGGCCCCAACACACCGGGAACAGAGTTTAGCCCGTCGATTCTGGAAACGCGCTGGGGCACGTTCCTGTTCTTTTCAACCGACTATCACACCGGCAATCAGGACATCTACGTTAGCGAGATGCGCGATGACGGCACGTTTGGCCCGGGCAAACGTCTTGGGTATCCGATCAACACGGAGTACAACGACCAGCAGCCGAATGTCAGCCAGAACGGCCGCGAGATTGTGTTTGCGTCGGATCGACCGAGCTCGCC
Source organism: Pseudomonadota bacterium (assembly GCA_038533035.1). Classification (GTDB taxonomy): domain Bacteria; phylum Pseudomonadota; class Gammaproteobacteria; order Steroidobacterales; family Woeseiaceae; genus UBA1847. Next base: position 2,512 of record JBCAZN010000326.1, on the reverse strand, counting down.
GGATGACACGTCCGGCTTCGACGTCTACTACGGCAAACGACACGCGTTGTTCAGGTCATGGCGTCGCGTAACGAATCTCAGCGAAACCGTTCCGTTCGACTCGGTGGAAGCTGGCGAAACGCGCCCGTCATTGTCCTTCGACGGAAAGCGTCTCTACTATGGCAGCGGCGGCGTCTGGATCAGCGAGCGTATTCGACACAGCTGGATTGAACGGAGAAACAAATGAACAGGGCAGTGACAAAAGTTGGCGTCGCGATGGCGGTCGCAATCGCTTGTACCACCAGTAGTCCGGCTAGCGCAGACACCCGCATTGAGAAGCTACGGTCCGCCGGCACGTTTCTTACCAGCGCATCGACGTGAACTCGGACGGAATGGCGTCCAGCTGGTGCACGTCGACAATTGCCGGTAAGGATGCCCGGAGCGAGAGCACGATGCAGTGCATCAATGAAGACGTGCTCACTGGCGTTTCGGCCGAATGCCCGGGTGGCATTTTCGAAGTCAACGCCAGCCAGGGTATCGGTGGCGGTACCGGAGCGCGAACTTTCGCAAACGGCAGAGATCAGCTGTATGTCGTCCTGACTGAGCGATTCCTGTGCTCGGATCTCGCCGGTAATTTCACCGAAGGCTATGACCGCGGGTTGATAGTCGGCGGGGCCGGGCGCTATGCCGGTGCAACCGGGACCTACGAGTGGGATTACACGGGGCGCGTACTATACGGCGACCCGGCGGCGCAGCCCGCACAATATTTCGGTGTGCTCACCGGGAAAGGTAGGTGGCACATTGAGCTTCCCTGAGCGGCTTGGGGTGGCCCCGAGGCACGATGTGCCCCGGGGCTTTTTGCGTTTCGGAAGATAGTGCGAACTACGTCACAATTGCGCGGGTGAGCGGCAAGTCCTGACCCTTACTTCGCACCGAGTCTGAGCGGCTGCTTTTCCCGAAACTTGCCGTTCAACCGTCTGCTTTAGGGAGGTCGCGACCGTCTGCAATCGGCCAATACCAGCCGTTAAGAAACCACTTCTGCCTTAGACCAGAGAGCCTCAAACTCGTCCTGATTGACTTCGACGCCTTCGAAGTCAGACTGAGTCATATTCGTGTCGAGCCAGAATCCGTAGTCTTCGGAACTCGGCCCAGCTAAGACTGGGGAACCATTCGCATCGACACCGATTTCCCGGTAGGGAAGCCCGTCCTCAGTGAACTCGATGTACCAAGCATCTACCAAGTGCATGTTTTTGCGATACGTAGGATTGGCCTCTAGAAGAATGCGTCGGAGTACCTTGGAAACCGCAGGCTCGTCTGCCGGATCATCCCAGTCGGTTGCAATTGTGGTTCGCAAAAACATTTTCTGAGTACAAGGAAGTGAATGGCTGGTACGGGTCAGTAGCAGAAATTATAGCCGGAACCTGGCGACCGTCGCCTTACGGCCAGAAGCGGTCGTTTACGTTGAGCTTGGGGAGCAAGCATTCATCACTGGCTCAGATATGTTGCTCTGCGGATCAGACAAGTAATCCATCACCCCTTCAAGTGCATTTCTTGAGTCCAATAAACGATCTTCGGCCAAACGCTTTTCGACGACGTCAAGGGAAGGCAAAGTGGCGCCCATTAAGTAAAGGCACTGGAGTTTCCAAAGGTCTCCTTCACTTGCAGCGTAGGTTGCCGGCGTCGGGCTACCATCAACGACAGCCTCAATGCTGGCGCCGGAATCGACCAGCATGCGAATGTTCTTCAAACCGGCTTCTGTGAATACTCTGGAAAAGAGCAACGCAGAGTCAGCGGATTGATCGGTTCCCGCGGCCAAGAAGATATTTGCGGCGAGTAGCGCCTCCATTGCCTTTGCAGCCTCATAGTGCGCTGCTAAGTTAACGTACTGGCCTCCCACAATTGAGTCTTCTGGTTCGATCAATTTGGACTGATTGAACCGTTGGATTAACTGCATCGTCAGAACAGGCTCGTCGGCGACTATTGCTAGTTCAATCAAAGAGTAGGATCGCCGGCTCGGGAAATCGTCCGAAGGATAAAAGAACATGCTTGAATCCTCGTGGCAGTCTCCTAACAGACGTCGTAGTTCTAAACGTTCGGACGCAAGCTCTTTAACACTAAATCCGCGCCTGTCTAGGGCGAGCGAGACACCAGCTCGCTCTTCTAGAAGGTCGGGCCAGCAGTCCGCTTCGCACTCGAAAGCAGCAAACGAACAGATTGCGACCACGGCTAGTTTAAGTGACAAGCTCAAGTTCATAGATGGCGAACTTCCTATCATTTGGTGAGCGTCCGCTATGGGTCAGTAGCAGAAATTATAGCCGGAACCTGGCGACCGTCGCCTTACGGCCACAACCAGACGGTCAACCGCCGCCTTCTGGTTGTGTATTCTTTCTCGCAACAAGCTCATCTAGCACCTTCATTCTCGCCAAAGCGTTCTCCGCCAGCGCGGTTCTGTCGCATACCGTTGAAATCGAATATCTGCCGTCTGCTAGCTGAGCTTGTTGCGAGAAAGAATACACAACCAGAAGGCGGCGGT
>JBCAZN010000325.1:0-3610 GCA_038533035.1 Pseudomonadota bacterium | reverse complement strand
CGGAGAAATAGAACGTCAGGTTGTCGGAGTAGTTATAGGTAACGCCGAGATCCCACTGGCCGTACTCTTTGACATTGGTTGGATTGGTCAACGTTCCCTGGCCCTGGCCGGCGCCCGCCAGGAAGCTGTCGCGCCAGTTATAGGCCGCGCGCACCTGCAGATTCTCGCCGTCGTAGAAGCCAACGAAGTTCGCCGAATCACTCAGGCCGTTCAGAACGAACTGGCCTTCGAGCGAGTTGCGATTGTCGTACGCGACATCGGCATCCACGAAGGTCGCGTTGACGATGAAGCCGAAGCCGGAATCGCCAAACGCGTGCTGGAGGTTGACTTCCATGCCGTCAACTTTCGCGGTGCGCTGGTTGACCGGCCTTGTCAGTGACCAAACGATTGAAGGATCGCCCGCGACACCAACGATGGTCTCGCCGTCGACAGCCGGATCACTCTGGTAGTTGTCAAGAATGTAACGACCGACCGCCGTGTAGTTGTTGGGATCGAGTCCGCTATCGGCAATAGCCTGGTTCCAGAGCGCACCGCCGATAATGTTGGGAATTTCAAACAGCGTATCTTCCTCGATACCGGTGCCGATGAAGTTCTTAACATCCTTCTCGAAGTAGCCGATCGACAGGTAGCTGCCGTCGTCGTAATACCACTCGGCCGACAGGTCCAGGTTTTCCGATTGAATCGGAACAAGACCCGGGTTACCCGCGCGTGCCTGGGCATTCGTGTTCGGGAAGTACTGCGTGCTGCTCGCCGTCAAGCCACCTTTAATGTCCTCGAAACTGGGACGCGTGATGGTTTCGCTCAATGAGGCACGCAGAACGATGTTTTCCCAAGGCTCGATATCAAAGTCAAAGCTCGGCAAGGTTACGTCGTACTCGCCAACAAAATCTTCAAAGCCCTGAATGAAGTTGCCATCGGCATCCGTTGCTTCCACGACGAACAGTTCGTTACCCGCACCCGTCCAACGTGACCCGGAATACAGCGTACTCAGTGCTGCAGACGTAACCTCGGTCTCCTCGTAGCGAACACCGAACAGGAGATTGGCCGGCATCCGGCCGATCTCGCCGGACCAGTTGAACTGTACGTAGGCCGCCGTGGTTTCTTCCGTAGTTCTGAGGTCGCTGCTCCAGTCCGTTGACGGGCAGTAACCCGTGCCGCAGTCACCGGTCTTCTCGTAGGCATTGCCACTGCGCACGTACGCTGCTTCACCGGCCGCCTGCAGGTCCGCGAGACTTGCCGTAAAGAATTCCGTATGCAGTCGCGGATCGTCGTGACCTGACAGTTCGTCAAACTGCCCCGCGATCGTCGCGCGATTGACGATTCCGGAAATATCACCCGGATCGGTGATGCCACCCCAGGTGTTCAACTGCACAACACTGGATACAGAACGGTTGGTGACCTCGGTCGTTTGCACACCGAAATCGATGCTCGAGCCCTCGAAGAACAGTTCTTCGAACGAGCCGGCAATTTTCGTCTGCTCGATATCCATCCAGGAGGCGTCGTTGCTGAATACGCTGCCCGTAATACGCATGTCGTCCTTGTACAACGGACGATCAAGCTCGCCACCGGAGTTCAGGTTCAGTTGCATGATCGGCAGTTCGTAGCCGGTGATAATCGACTGGCCTACCTTGTTAAAGGAAGCCATCGTGATCAATGAGCTCGTGCCGTTCGGGCTGTTTGCGCCGGTCTCCGCGGACGAATTGTGGTAATCGAGTTCGAGACTCAGGCGATCCGTAACCCACCATTCCAGGTTCAGGCCCACTGAGTCGTTGAGGTTCTTGCGGCCGTCTTCACCGGTGCCCATCGCAAAGTCGGCGTTGTTCACGACTTCCGAGTAGTAAACCGGGCTGGCGATCGGACCGTCGGTCCATTCACTGGCCTGCGAAACGGCGGCTGTGTTCGAGAACCAGGCAGACAGATCGCTGTAGGAGCGCTCCAGCTCGAATTCCGAGCGGATGTAATCGACCGTTGCTGTTACGTCGTCGGTCGGCGCCCACTGCAGTACCAGCTGGGCATTGGTTCTTTCACTGCGGTACTCCGCGATCTGGTAGGCCATTGACTGCGGCAGCGAGTAGCTGACGTCTGCGGTCTGCGGCCGATTGATCTGGTTTGCATCATTAGCAAGCCTGGGATCGACTGCGCCGCTCGGCAGCACGTCGTCACCCGGCCGCGTAAACCAGCCGTTGACGAACGCGGCGTTTACGCCGTTATTGCGTTCCTGGTGAGATGCCGTGATCGCAACACCGACGGTGTCATTCGCAAAACGCTCGAGGTAAATGCCGGAGAACTCGGGGGTGATGTCATCACCGGCACGGGTCGACGTATCGATAACCGTCTTGCCTGCAAGGCTGAAGGTCGGCTCACCGAGCAACGGTTGTGGCGTTGTGATGTTAATCGTCGACCCGACGCCGCCCGAGGGCACGTCGGCACGGCCAGTCTTGTAAACCTGTACGCCCGCAACGCCCTCTGAGGCGAGATCGCCAAAATCGAACGAGCGGTTAACGCCGGAGTGCGTCGGCATCTGGCGGCCGTTAATCGTGACGAGGTTGTATTCGGGACCAAATCCACGAACCGTCACCTGGCTGCCCTCGCCGCGCTCACGAGAGATCGAAACACCCGTAATTCGTTGCAGCGATTCCGCGAGGTTTGCGTCCGGGAACTTACCGATGTCTTCTGCTGAGATTGCGTCGACAACGCCATTCGAGTCGCGCTTGATATCCATCGAGCGATTCAAGCTGCCGCGGATACCCGTCGTGACGATTTCCTCTATAGGCTCGTCGCTCTGTGCCACCGAGACGGAAGGCGCCGAAAACGCCGTACCTACTGCAACGGCAACCGCTACAGACAGTGGTTTCCTGGTAAAAGAAGAATCTTGCATGCCTAAGGTCCCCCCGGACTCTTTAAATACGAATTGGTCGCTGATTAGTTAGTTCTCAGGCCCCGCTGCCGCCCATTTGTTCAATTTTAACGGCATCGGTGGTCCGATTTGACAGCGCTGTCAACTGAGGTTATAAAACAACCTGACAGCGTTGTCAAGAATTGCCAGTGCAGGCCGAACGGCGAGACTCGCCGGGGGCCGCCCTGTTCAGATAACAAGAACCCTGGGGAGATGAACGAGTTGCGAAAGGACACTATCAACTCGGCGATAGCGATGAGTGCGGCTCCGTGAGCAGCGCTATCCCGGCCACGCCAGTAGCCAGCCAAGGCGCGGTTGCGCCCGACGAAAACGGCAATTTCGTCAATCGCGCCGGCGATCGCTTCTATTGTATTCGCGATGTCGATGACATCCCGCCGTTTTTTATCAAAGTGGTTTCATCCGACGATCACTGGCTGTTTGTCTCATCGACAGGCGGCCTGACCGCGGGACGCGTGTCACCCGAGACCGCCCTGTTCCCGTATATACCGGTTGACCGGATTCACGACAGTTTGCACCACACCGGACCACGCACAATTGTTCGCGTACACGAAGACGAGGGTCTGCGCTTCTGGGAACCGTTTAACAGCGAGCATCGCAGCCTCTACACAACGTCCCGAAATCTCTACAAGAGCACGCTTGGCGACAAACTGTGTTTCGAGGAGACCAATCACGATCTCGGTCTGGTGTTCCGCT
>JBCAZN010000324.1:0-3611 GCA_038533035.1 Pseudomonadota bacterium | reverse complement strand
TGTGACCGGCTGCCTGAACTGGCGCGAGGCAGCGGGTGCGCTGCCAATCCACATGATGACGGTCAACGGAATACCCACCCGCAGGAAGTCCGAGAACTTGTAACCACCGGCGCTCATCACGAGCAGGTTTGTCTGGTAGCCATACGGTGTCGCAAAACTCATATTGGCGCCGAACAGTACCGCCAGTATGAAGGGCGTCGGATCCTCGACACCCAGTTGCGTCGCAATACTGATGGCGATTGGCGTACCGATAGCAGCCGCCGCGTTGTTCGACACGATGTTGGTCATGATCGTCATGAGCAGCATAAAGAGGCTCAGGATGACGGCGATCGGCAGTCCGGACGCCGCCGCGACGAACGAATTCGCGATGTAGTCCGCCATACCGGTTCCCATGAGCGCGCTACCGAGCGCAAGCGCGGTAACGATGATCATCACCACGGGAATTGACAGCGCACCCGCTGCCTCGCGCCAGTTCAGGCAGCCGGTCACAAGCATGGCACCCAGGCCGGCAACGGCCGCGACGGAGATCGGCATGACACCGAATGCGGCAGCGGCGACCACCAGCCCCATGATGAACAGCGCCCGCTTCGCGTGGTGCGTCTGCGGCAGGTCGGTCGTGCCGTCGAGTACCAGCATCGTGCCGCTGTCACGCAGGTTCTGTACCGCTTCCTTCGTACCCTGCACGAGCAGAACGTCACCGGCGCGCATGCGAATCATGTTCAGGTCACCGGTAACCTGGGAGCTCGGTGCGCGGGCGCGGTGCAGCGCGAGCGGCATCAGCCCGTAGCTGGCCGTGAACCGTGCGGCCGCGAGACTGCGCAAATGCAGCGGTGAGCCACGCGTCACGACAACTTCGGCGAGCTGCTGGCCCTCGGCCTGCAGCGGCGTGTCTTCGTCGATCGGGTGCTCGTCATCCAGCTCATTGAATAACGTCGCGCCGAGCAACGATTCGTAGTGCTTCAGGTTTTCGGGTGAGTCTTTTACAAACAGTCGGTCGCCCGCCTGAATGGTGACGGACGGCAGCTTGGCAAGAAACAATGTCTCGCTGCGCTGGATCTTGTCGATGCGCAGATTGCTGTCTTTCGCGAGCACTTCGGAGAGCGTCTTGCCGTCTGCAAAGCCGCCTTCCTTAACGTTCAGCTGGGCCGTAAAAATACGTGGCGTCGTATCGGCCATCGGCGGTGTGCGATCCGGCAACATGCGTGGCGCAACCATCCACAGGAACAGGATCCCGACGCCACCAACGATAGCGACCGGCAAAACCCACTCGAACATCGTGAAGTCGTGCTGACCCATGTCGTGCGCGATACCAACAACGAGCAGGTTGGTTGACGTACCGATTGTCGTCGACATGCCGCCGATGATCGTCGCGAGACCCATCGGCATCATTACCCCGGAGACCGGAAACTTCGCGCGCAGGGAAGCGCCAACAAGAATCGGCATGAGCAACACGACGATCGGCGTATTGTTCATGAATGCACTGAGAATCGCACCAGCGATCAACGTCGTTACCAGTGCAAGCACCGGGCGCGAGGCCCACGCCCGACTTACAACGGTGGCGAGTGGTTGTAGTGCGCCGGTCGTTTCAAGCGCCTTGCCGACCATCATCAACGCACAAATCGCAACCAGGGCTTCATTGCCGAAGCCCGCGAAGAAATCCACGGCGCTGAGGGCCACGTCACCGTCTTTCACGTACGGGAACAACGTGAAGCCCGTTACGAGAATGATCAGGATCGCCAGCGATGACGACTCCAGCGGAATGTTGTCGCGTGTAAACAGGAACAGCGCGACGACCGTCAGTATCAGAACTGCTATGCCATGTGCGTCAGGTGTTATTGGCTGCAAGAGGCCCTCTCTTTTATAGCCCGGCGCGGCCCCAGACCGTACCGGCTTCACACCTGTTTCGCAATGAGTCCTGCACCTCCGTTGCAGCGTACCTGGGCTGCTACACGCTCCCGGAACCTCTTGAAATTGCTGGCGTTCCAGTGGGATATGTCGATATCGCACTGAAATGACAGCGAATCGGCGAAGCGCGTCACAGGCAGCAAGTCGGCAAAGCGCATATCGGCGCGGGAGCCGCTGGGGAACACGTCCCACGGCGACATCGATGTCAGGTTGCGATGTCGTATCGCGACGTCCGCGATCGCGCGTTTCCAGCGGCGATTCCAGCGCTTCGAGGCGTCCTTTCGCAGCACTCGCGCGCCGGCTTCGTCGAGCGCCGGGCACCAGTTGCTGCCATTGGCCAGCGTGCGGGAACGCGCGTGCAGTGTGTCGCAGGCCCAAAGCGCAAGCTCTTCCAGCTCGCGCAGCACGGTGATCGATTGCGGGTCGCTGTCGCGCTGTTGGACAACGTCGCCCCAGCCGCGTAGCGCGATCGCGAGGCGGCGATTCAACCAGCTATCGTACTCGATCAGCGGCTCGGGCCACTGCATCTCGTCGTGGCGCCGGTCACCGTTGTCGACACAGACGCAAAGTGCTGACTCGAGCGCCGCTGAGTCGAAACCGTGGTTCTCTGTCAGGTAGTCAGCCAGATTGATCTGCATTGACACCCACGCTGAGTTCTTCGGCACGACCATGCACGCCGACGGGAGATACTCGTCAGCCCTCTCCGTCGGCAATAGCGGGCACGGCGATGAGATCAGTTTTGACTCGAGATCGAGATACATCACGCCATGTTGCGGTGCACTATCGCGGTGCACCGCCCTTGAATATCGGCAGCTCATCGAAATTCGCTGGAACGACCCGGGTCACGGGTGTACCTTTCGGCCTGTAGAAAGCAGGAAGGCGCAAAATGCCATCTTTTGATGTTGTCAGTGACTTTGATGCCCACGAGGCAAGCAACGCCGTCGACCAGGCGAACCGCGAGGTCAATACGCGTTTCGACTTTAAGGGGACGGGGTCCCGGTATGTTCTCGAAGAGCAGGTCGTCACGATGACCTCGCAGTCCGACTTCCAGCTGCAGCAGATGCTCGACATCCTGCAGCAGAAGCTGGTCAAGCGCGGCGTCGATATCGCGTGCCTGGATGTGCAGGAACCCGAGGTTTCGAGTCACGAAGCGCGCCAGCAGGTTATCCTGCGCCGCGGCATCGATACCGATCGCGCCCGCAAACTGGTGAAGACCATCAAAGCGGCTAAACTTAAGGTCCAGGCGGCCATTCAGGGTGACAAGCTGCGTGTCAGCGGCAAGAAGCGCGATGACCTGCAAAACGTTATCGCAATGCTCAAGGACGAAGACATCGGGTTGCCGCTGCAGTACGAGAACTTCCGCGACTAATTACCTGTCCGACCAATAACAATAATGAATACCGGTCCACACACTTCCCCGCGTCGCCAGGACATCATGTTCGAGGACAAGGAACAGGCGATGCGCGACGACGTCCGCATGCTGGGCGCCATGGTTGGCGACCTGATTCGCGAACAAAGTGGCGAGGAGCTTTTCGAGTTTGTCGAAAACGCGCGAGTGCGCGCGATTCGTCGCCGCGAGGGCAACGAAAAACCCGGCGAGGAATTGTCGGCGCTCGTATCCGACCTCGATTCCGAGTGGGCACTGCAGGTCATTCGCAGCTTCTCGACGTATTTCCAGATGGTGAACACAGCCGAGAAAGTGCACC
>JBCAZN010000323.1:254-3645 GCA_038533035.1 Pseudomonadota bacterium | reverse complement strand
CCACAAGATAGACCGAGAAGGGTTTCTTGCGGTCCAGCCGCTGATGGTGAAGCCGCTCGCGCCGCTGATCCGGCTGTTCTTTTCCGATCTCCTCTCCGCCATGCAGGAGAAAGACCCCGGACCTGACGAACCCTGGCCCGTGATGATCATGCTGGACGAGTTCAACCGCCTCGGAAAAATGCCGATCGTGGTCGAGAGCATCGAGACCTTGCGCACTTATCGTGGTCACCTCGCTGTGGTCACCCAAACCATCCCAGCTCTGGACGAAATCTATGGCGAGAACACCCGCCGCGCTCTGCAAGGCAACGCCGGCGTGAAGCTCTACCTTACGCCCTCGGATGAAAAAACCGTCGAGGAGCTGAGCAAGGCGGTCGGCAAGACCACCAAAACCGTCATCACGCGCTCTCAGTCTATCGGCAAGAACCCCTTCGAAGGGCGGAGCCAGTCCACACGGACCGAAGAGAGCTCTCTGCTACCCGAAGATGAGGCCCGCCGCCTGCCGCTCGACGAGATCGTCATGGTGATCGATGCGCAAATGCCGGTCCGGGCGAAGCGGATCCAGTATTTCGACGACCGGCTGTTCAAGGCGATCTACGCGGCGCAGACAGGCGAGTTGCCGTTTCCGGAGCCGGGGGGAGGCGGATCACAGGGTACGCTGCCGCTGAGTATGCGCGCCATGCCGATGACGCCGCCAGCGAAAGGGTCAGGCGGATCCGAGGCCGATATCGAGGCAGCAGACCAGGCTGCTGCAGGTCAGCCGTCAGCGCATGTCGTGCCAAAGAAGACCGCGCCCGTCGTTCAAGCCGTCATCGCTGAGGAACAGCGGCAGATGGAGATGGATTTTGAGGGCCCGGTCGCGGATGCCGAGACCACGAGCGTCGTGGGTGAGGCGCAGATGCGTTCCGCCGTCGATGGTCTCGATATGTTAGAGGCAACTATGGAGCGGAGCAAGAACGGCGTACGAGAAGGGATCTAGTTATCATATTGGTTCGTAGTCCGTTTTCGCGCGCTCAAGCCGTGCACCTACGGTATCCAACCCCCATCGACGATCAAAAAAGAATTCCAGCGCTTTTCTGGTTTCGACACGGAGCCATTCGCCTTCAAAGCCGAATTCACGTCTGACGACCTTTGCTTGCTCATCTGAAAGTCCTGTTTTTGGTCGCAGCCAAATGATTGCTCGAGTATTCCAGTCCACGTCCTCCGGCAGAGGCTTGTCTATGGGTTTCTCCTCGAACGAGCTGTCAGGATCGATGCGGATCGGGAGGTAGTTCCGATATTCACCGCGTTTGAAACTGTGGGCACGCAAGTGCACGCTTTCACCATCGGACGTGAAGCGGGTCGGTGCGATCCACTGCCCTTCGTCGGCACCGGACGACATTGATGTGTATCGGACGTGGACGGCGTTCCCCGACCTGATTGCTTGATGAAGAAACGCGATGGTCCTTTGATCTGCCTTCCGTTCCGGTCGCGGCAACGCGGACGAAGGCGTGTCTTCATCGACGCCCGCCAAGATATCGAATGCTTCGGTCAGGCCGGATGGTGCCAATGCCTCGTGCTCGCTCGCAGCTATGTATGTCTTTCGCACCGGATCATAGGTCGGCGGTGAACTGTGCGCGAGACCAAGATAGACACGGAAGTCCAGCGCTGCCTGCGCGGTCGAAATACCGAAGTGGTCGATCAGATCCTTGCGGTTTGCCATACCCCGCCAAGTCAGGCAGCGGTCCAGAAAGATCAGGCGCTCTCTCTGCGCATGTTTGAGGTCGTCGAGCTTCATGTGCGCATCCCTACCTTGACTCTGGCCTGTATGTCCATCTAGAAAATATACGAATAAAAAATATACGAGTTATTGCCATGAGGATTCTCCACACCGCCGACCTCCATCTCGGGCGTCAGTTCAACGGGATTCCTCTTGATGCCGATCACGCAGCAATTCTCGACCAGATCGTTTCGGCGATCACCTCTCGCGACGTTGATGTTCTTGTAATTGCAGGAGATATTTTTGACCGGGCTGCCCCGCCGACGTCTGCCGTGCGACAGTTCAATGGGTTCTTGGCGCGCGTTGCCTCAGAGACCGACGCGGCCGTGGTGATGATCGCCGGCAATCACGACTCTGGTGATCGAATCGCATCCATGGCGATCATGACAGACACACGACGCGCTTTGATACGTGGGGCTATCAGTGCGGACGAGAAGCCGCTGTTACTTACGGACGCCCACGGACCTGTGGCGTTCACGGGGTTGCCGTTCGCCTACGAGTATGCCGCCCGTGAATGTTTTTCCGACGAAGCTCTCCACGCGCCCGAGGACGTTCTCGCCGCTCAGGTGGCTTGCGGTCGGCGTAACATTCCCGATGGTACGCGTTGGGTCGTCGTTTCGCATGCTTTCGTAGCCGGGGCTTCGAGCAGCGAAAGTGAACGACCTCTCACTAGGGTCGGCGGCATCGAGACCGTCAGTTCGGCCGTGTTCGAGGGTGCCCACTATGTGGCTCTTGGCCATCTGCACCGGCCGCAATCGGTTGGTGCCCCTCATATCCGGTACTCGGGATCGCCATTAGCTTTCGGGTTTGATGAATCTGACTGCCAGAAGTCGATGAGCCTCGTCGAGATCGATGCAGTCGGGCAAACCACGATTGAGATCATTCCTTTCACACCCATTCGCCAAGTGCGCGTCTTGAAGGGACGTCACGCAGAACTTCTCCTCGCAGATCGATCTGACGATTTTATCAAAGCCGTGCTTACCGATGATGCGCCTGTGATCGATGGAATGAAGCGCATCCGCGACGTGTTCCCGAACGCCTGTGAACTTATCTACGAGCGGGATGAACAGGCGCAAGAAGTAAAGTCTTTAACGGGACGTGCCCTGGCGGTCGCGAACCCTGTCGAAGTCATTGGCGACTTCGTTGAACACGTGCGGGACGAAGGGTTCTCAGAGAAGGAACTGGAGGTCGTAGCGTCGGCACTCGGTCGCCTGTGTGAGGCGGAGGATGTCCAATGAGACCGGTTCGGCTAACACTTCAGGCGTTCGGTCCCTATCCAGGTCGGGTGGTTATCGACTTTCGGGATGCCGTCGAGGCGGGTCTTTTCGGCATCTACGGACAAACAGGATCAGGTAAATCGACCATCTTCAGCGCGATGACCTTTGCGCTCTTTGGCGAAGCGGCGAAGGCAGAGCAAGACGCTCCTTCGTTGCGCTCGGATCACGCAGATCCGGATATAATAACCGAGGCGGAGTTCGTGTTCGACATTGGTGAGCGGCGATATGTTGTGCTTCGCCGACCCGACCAGATGCGGCCCAAGGCACGCGGTGAAGGCGAGACGCGGAGCGCACACGAAGCTTACCTGTTCGATGCGACCGGAATGGCGCTGGACGCAATCACAGATGCGGCACGGGG
>JBCAZN010000323.1:0-244 GCA_038533035.1 Pseudomonadota bacterium | reverse complement strand
CGGCCAAGACGAAAGAGCGCCTCGAAATCCTGCGAGAACTCTTCGATGTCTCGCTGTACGAGAAGCTCATGGCCGATCTCAAGTCGGCAGCCGATGAGGCTGAACGGCAGGTGCGGGATGAACGTGCGCTATGCGCCAGACAGCTCGCCGCAGAAGGATTCGAAAGCACTGATGCACTGATTTCGGGCATCGAAGCCGCAACTGGGAAATGCGCAGAGCTACGCGCGAACGAAGAAACCGGGAA
>JBCAZN010000322.1:0-3683 GCA_038533035.1 Pseudomonadota bacterium | reverse complement strand
AATCTTGTGTTTGCGCACCCGGATCTCGACGTACAGGTCACCCGCTGGGCCGCCGTTGCGGCCCGCTTCGCCCTCGCCCGAGAGACGAATACGATCGCCGTCATCGACACCGGCCGGGACCTTGACTGATAACGTGCGGGTTTTACGAATGCGTCCGCGGCCATGGCAGCTGCCACAGGGGTCCGCAATCGTCGTGCCAGCGCCCTTACACGCCGGACAGGTCTGCTGCACGGAGAAAAAGCCCTGCTGCATGCGCACCTGGCCTGCACCATGGCAGGTCGAGCACTGCACCGGCTCGGAGCCTTTTTTGGCTCCCGAACCGCCACACGTATCACAGGCAACCTGCGTCGGGACTTCGATTTCGACGGTGTCACCGGCAACCGCATCTTCGAGATCGAGCGCCAGCTCATAGCCAAGATCCGCACCGCGAAATACCTGTGCGCCGCCGCCGCGTCGACCGCCGCCGAAAATGTCACCGAAGACATCACCGAAAATATCGCCGAAGCCTTCCGCACTGAAACCGCCAGGCCCGCCCGGTCCGCCGCGCAATCCGTCGTGACCAAACTGGTCATAGGCTGCGCGCTTGTCTGAATCCTTGAGTACTTCGTAGGCTTCCTTGGCCTCTTTGAACTTGGCCTCGACGCCGTCCGAGTCGTCCTTGTTGCGGTCCGGGTGGTACTTCATGGCAAGACGGCGATACGCCTTCTTGATCTCGTCGGCTGTCGCCGTTTTCGAGACCCCCAGAACTTCGTAATAGTCGCGCTTTGCCATTCTGTTTCCGTTACGACTCGGGCGCCAAGCGGCGCCCGAAATCAATTCCGCTCTTAAAGATTATCCTAGTCCGACTTCTTGTCGTCCTTGTCGACTTCCTCAAATTCGGCATCCACGACGTCGTCGCTATCGCTGCCGGTCGCGTCGGCCGCTTCGCCGGCCTGCTCTGCATAGAGCTTCTGGGCCAGTCCACCGGATGCTTCGGCGAGCGCTGCCGTCTTGGCTTCGATCGCGTCCTTGTCATCGCCGTCAAGAGCCTTCTTAAGGTCCGATACCGCATTTTCAACAGCGAGTCGTTCTTCGGCCGAGGCTTTCTCGCCAAGATCATTCAGCGTCTTCTCGGCTGCGTGTATCAAACCATCGGCCTGGTTACGCGTGTCGACAAGCTCGCGGAACTTGCGATCGTCCTCAGCGTGACTTTCAGCGTCGGCAACCATCTGATCGATCTCGTCGTCCGACAGACCGGAAGAAGCCTTGATCACGATATTCTGGCTCTTGCCTGTCGCCTTGTCCTTGGCGGAGACGTTCAGGATACCGTTCGCATCGATGTCAAACGTGACTTCGATTTGCGGCAGTCCACGCGGCGCGGGCGGAATGTCGGCGAGGTCGAAGCGACCCAGCGACTTGTTATCCACGGCACGCTCACGCTCACCCTGCAGCACGTGAATAGTCACTGCGGTCTGGTTGTCGTCCGCTGTCGAGAAGACCTGCTCCGCATTTGCCGGAATCGTCGTGTTCTTTTCGATCAGCTTGGTCATGACACCGCCGAGCGTCTCGATACCGAGCGACAGCGGCGAAACGTCAAGCAGCAGGACGTCTTTAACGTCGCCGGCGAGTACGCCACCCTGGATTGCTGCGCCAAGCGCAACTGCCTCATCCGGATTAACGTCACGGCGCGGCTCCTTGCCAAAGAAGTTCTGCACTTCCTCGAAGACCTTCGGCATACGCGTCTGGCCACCGACGAGAATGACGTCGTCAACTTCATTGACCTTGAGGCCGGCATCCGCGAGGGCTGTCTTGCAAGGACCGATCGTCCGCTGAATCAGGCTCTCCACCAGCGACTCGAGCTTCGCACGGGTCAATTTAATATTGAGGTGTTTAGGACCGCTCGCATCCGCCGTGATGTATGGCAGGTTAACCTCGGTCTGCTGCTGCGAGCTGAGTTCGATTTTCGCCTTTTCAGCAGCCTCTTTCAGGCGCTGCATCGCCAGCGGGTCGGTCGTAATGTCGACGCCGCTGTCGTTCTGGAATTCACTCGCCAGGTATTCGATCACGCGCAGGTCGAAGTCCTCGCCGCCGAGGAACGTATCACCGTTCGTCGCAAGCACTTCGAACTGATGCTCGCCGTCGACTTCTGCGATCTCAATGATCGAGACGTCAAAGGTACCGCCACCGAGGTCAAACACAGCAATCTTCGCGTCACCGCGCTTCTTGTCCATGCCGTAGGCCAGTGCGGCAGCCGTCGGCTCATTAATGATGCGCTTGACGTCCAGGCCCGCGATCTTGCCGGCGTCCTTGGTTGCTTGACGCTGCGAGTCATTGAAGTACGCCGGAACCGTCACTACGGCTTCCGTCACTTCTTCTCCGAGATAGTCTTCGGCCGTCTTTTTCATCTTCATTAGGACGCGTGCCGAAATCTCCGGCGGCGCCATCTTCTTGCCGTTCACCTCTACCCAGGCATCACCGTTGTCTGCTTTCACGATGGTGTAAGGCACCATATCGATGTCGCGCTGCACGATGTCGCTATCAAAACGACGACCGATCAGCCGCTTCACGGCAAACAGTGTGTTCTCGGGATTCGTGACTGCCTGGCGCTTCGCCGACTGTCCGACCAGCACCTGGTCGTCCTTGCTGAATGCAACGATCGACGGCGTGGTGCGATCACCTTCCGAGTTCTCGATGACCTTGGGAGTGTCGCCTTCCATAACGGCAACACAAGAGTTGGTGGTACCCAGGTCGATACCGATCACTTTACCCATGTCTTTACGCTCCAAAATTCAAATTTGTTCAAAACTGGCTGATAGGTGGGGCCGCGCCCCGCGCTTTCAACCCAAAACCCGGTGTCAGTGACCTGGTTTTTTGCAAAAACCAGGTCACTGACACCTAGTTTTTTGTGCAATTTGGGCTATTCCGCCGCTACTACGACCATGGCGGGCCGCAACAGGCGCCCATTCAGCGAATAACCCTTCTGTACTACGGATACCACCGACCCCGGCTCGACGGCGTCCGACGGCTGCATACTGATGGCTTCGTGCAGTTCCGGGTCGAACGGTTCACCCTCGGGATCCACTTCCTCAATACCAAACTGCTGCATCGTGGTCGCGAGCAGCTTCAACGTTGCCGACTTGCCCTCCAGCAGGCTTTCGACATCCGCCGTCTCGGCGGCTGCAAGGCCCATTTCGAGGGTATCGCGCACGGCGAGCAGCTCTTTACCGAAGCGCTCAAGCGCAAACTTGCGAGCATTCTCCACGTCGCGCGCAGCGCGTTTGCGTACGTTCTCGAGTTCAGCGGCGGCACGCAGATAACGGTCCCAGTTTTCGTCAGCCTTGGCCTGCACGTCCTCAATCGACGGCGCATCCTCAGCCGACGCGGCCTCCAGAGCGGCCTCCGCCTCTGGCTCAGCCTCGTTCGCGACCTGCTCGTCGAGGTCGTCTTCGGGGCGTTCTGCCTCTGCATTCATCGCTTATTGCTCCGAGATTTCAATAACGGAGCGGAGTTTGAGGGTCGTGCCGCAAATATCAAGGGCCGCGCGTGATTTTTTCAGTCGCGATGGCCCAGCGCGGACTCCAGAAGGCGCGCCGTGACATCAACAATAGGCACGACCCGGTCATACGCCATGCGCGTCGGGCCAATGACGCCCAGAACGCCAATCGTGTCCTTGTCGACGTGGTACGGCGCCGTGACGACGCTGC
>JBCAZN010000321.1:0-3692 GCA_038533035.1 Pseudomonadota bacterium | reverse complement strand
CCGCCTGGCTGCGATCGGCGGTTCGACAGCAGAATTTGCACACCAGGTGGTCATTGCGTTGGCGCAACTCACGGAGCTCTGCTGCAAGCGATTCGGCGCGAACCGCAGCGGCCAGTCGCGCCGCGTGTTCATTTCGCAACTGCGTCGTCAAGGCAACGACCGTGTCCTGCAAGTCGCTGTACGACTCACCAAATGCGTGCGGCGCCGACAGAACGGCGTCGACGCTGTCGCGTTTGAGCTGTCGATGAATTGACGATGTGGCCAAGCGAATTCTCCTCGCGTTGTTTGCCGGACTTCTGCCTGACTAATTGCAAGCTCCGTGCCAAGCTAATGAAATTAATTAAATCAATGACTTAGAGAAATGGGCATGCGTCAAAACAGCGTCAATTTTTCGTCACTGACAGAAAAACGCCGGGTAGGCACTTTGGCCATCCCGGCGTAACAGGGGAAATTTGTAGTGGGTGCGCTGGATCAGGCGATGTTGTACTTGCCGATTTTTTCAACGAGCGTCGTACGCCGCAGGTTCAACAGACGCGCGGCCTGGGCGACAACACCGTCCGACGCGTCCATCGCCTGCCCGATCAGGTCCTGCTCAACATTTTGCAGCGTGTCCTTAAGGTTGGCCTCGGTCAGTTGCATCGCCTCGGCAACATGATTCGCCGGCGCACCGTCATGCGGCTCTGCTTCGCAGTACTTTGGCGGCAGGTCATCCAGTTCGATGACGCCATCGGGCTTGATGATCGCCAGACGTTCTACGAGGTTACTGAGTTCGCGAATATTGCCTGGCCAGTTGTAATTGGCGAGAGCGCGCAATGCATCACGACTAACGCGCAATTCACACTCGCTGTCGCCGCGGTGCGTCATGAACAACTCGTCAAGCAATTGCGGCAAGTCGGACACTCGCTTGTACAACGGTGGCATATCGATCGGGAACACGTTCAGGCGGTAGTAGAGGTCCTCGCGGAACTTGCCGTCGGCCACTGCTGCCGGCAGGTCGACGTGGGTTGCGGCAATAATGCGTACGTTGCAGGGACGCGACGCGCCGCTGCCGACGCGTTCGAAACTGCGTTCCTGCAGTACACGCAGCAGCTTGACCTGCATGTCCATGCTCATGTCGCCAATCTCGTCGAGAAACAAGGTACCGCCCTCGGCAAGCTCAAAGCGACCCACGCGATCGGCAATCGCGCCCGTGAAAGCGCCCTTCTTGTGGCCGAACAGCTCGCTTTCGAGCAATTCCGCGGGAATCGCGCCGCAATTGATCGGGACAAAAGGTTTGGCAGCACGATCAGACAGATCGTGGATGGTGCGTGCCACCAGCTCTTTGCCAGTGCCGGACTGTCCGGTAACCAGTACTGAAGTGTCGAAATCAGCGACCTGTTCGATAAGCTTGCGAACCTCGCGTATCGATGGTGCCGTGCCGGTCAGTCGCTGGCGGCGTTCAACGCCCTGGTAGCGTTCCGCGCGCTGCAGCAGTCGCACCAGCTGCGAGCGCCGTAACGGCAGGTCCAGCGCCCAGCTGTACCCGTCGGCCAGCTCGGGGCAGGCCGATGTCGCTTCGGGATAACAGATAAGAGGCGTGTTTTTACTGGAATCGTGCAGCTCGGCTGCGAGTTTTGACAAATCGTCGTCGAGTTCGCCAACCACGATGGCCAGCGCATCCTGGCAGGCAGTCGCCGCATTGTTTGCGTCTGCAAGCACTGCTTCGTAGTTCAGGTAGCCAAGGCAGCGCCCGAAATCGTTCGCTCGCGCCACGTCGGCGTCAATTACCAGAACCTTTCCCCAGGGTGTCTCTTCGGATGTCATGCCAGCCCTCTGCGTGGTGTCATTTAACAAAACACGCGGCTAGCATACTCCCCGGAATTGACCGGATTTGTGACCAAAGTCACAAATAAGGCCGAATTTAACGTAATGAGGCGGTTTCGTTGTTCGCGGCTGGCTGGCCGTAGGCGCGCTGTGCATCGCGCCCGCGGCGAATCTCCGAGAGTTTGTCGAGTACCTCGACACGCGAGGTCAGCGCGACCGTCTGCACGCGCTCGAGCACCTTGTGGGCTGCCTGCGCGATCTCGGCGCGCTGCTGCTCTCCGGGTATTTCGACTATAGCTAGGCGCAGCTGGCTTGTGAGCTTTTCAGCACGCTCCCATTCACCCTGTTCCGCAGCGCGCTCAATCAGCGCAACCATCTGCAGCGCCTCGAATTCGGCGCTGCGTTCAATCTCAGCTGGGTTTGCCACCATGATCGTCCTCCTGACGTTCGCCTGACTCTGCAGCACCGATAACCTGCGGGTCATCGGCAATTGCATCCCAGGCTTCCTTGATTTCCCGCATGAGCCCGGCCACTTCATCAATCATCGCCGGGTCATTACTGATGTTCGCTTCGAGCAAGCGTCGCATCATGTAGGCGTACAGCGCATCGAAGTTGGCTGACATTCGCTCGTTCGCCTTGTGATTCAGGCTGACCTGCAAACCGTTGATCACGCTGATCGCGCTGCCAATCGCCCTGCCTTTTCTCTCGACGTCATTACGCATGATGAAACCACGCGCGTGATTCATCTGGGTCAACGCATGCTCCATCATCATCTGGATCAGGCGGTGCGGTGACGACTCGCCGACCGCATCGCGTGTTCCGATTTGCTGATATTGCTTCAGAGCTTCGCTGCTCGCTGTGTACATGACTGGTCCTTTATCACTCGCGACCCGGCGTCGGCAACGTTGCCAGCTGCTGGGTCAGGAAATTACTGGTAGAAGAAAGTTGCGCCAACAGGGAGTCCAGCGCGTTGAACTGTCGCAGCAGACGGGTCTCGAGCGATGCCAGCCGCTCGTTAAGCGCCTCACGGTCGTCGTTAATGCCGTCTATTGAGGCCGTCAGGCCCTGAGTGCGCGACTCTATAATGCCGTCTGACTCGAGATACCCGTCCGTCAATGCATGCAGACGCGTTGCAAAACCGTCGGTTGTTGAAAAAAGCTGCCCGAACTTGACGAAGTCCTCGCCAAGCACCGTATCAAGCCGGGTGTCGTCAACGGATAATGTGCCGTCAAGCTGAACTTCGATGCCGACTTCGCCGAGCATCGAAAACGGTGCGTCAAGATCCTGTACGGCCGCGCTCATCTCGCGACGAACCTGGTCGCGAATGCTGCGCAGGGTCGAATCGCCGAGTAACGGACCACCGATTTCGTTTTCTGCATCGTACGAGGTCAGCGCGTCGAAAGTCTTGATGAGTTCGTTGTAGCTGGTCACGAAATCGTTGACGAGACTTTTTGCTGCCTCAGGGTCATTCTCAACGGCGAGTACTTCGGATGTGCCACCCGTAAGACCGAACACGTTGATCGTGACACCCTGCACAGCGCCACTGAACGTATTGCTGCTGCTAATTACATCGAGACCGTCAATCTGAATCTGTGCATCTTGTGGCGCGATGGATTCGGTCAGCGACGCAAGCCCTTGTCCCGGATCGTATTCGAGCGCGGCCAGTCCGCCGTCACCGCCGGCCTGGGTCACCGTGATCGTGTTACTGGCGCCGGTATCCTCTGCGGTGAGAATGAGGTAGCTGCCACTGTCCGCATTGACAATCGTTGCGGCGACGCCCGGATTGTCGGTCGATGCATTGATCGCATCGCGAATGCCTGCCAGCGTATTGTTCTCGGTGGTGATGTCGAGGTCCATTGTCGTTGCACCAAGACCCACGGTCAGTGTGC
>JBCAZN010000320.1:0-3696 GCA_038533035.1 Pseudomonadota bacterium | reverse complement strand
GGCAACAGGCGGGTCGACCAATCACACAATTCACCTTGTAGCGATCGCTGCCGCTGCCGGAATCCAGGTCGACTGGCAGGACTTTTCCGAACTCTCAGGGGTCGTGCCACAGCTGGCTCGTGTGTACCCGAACGGCGTCGCCGACGTTAATCATTTCCACGCGGCCGGAGGCCTCGGGCTTGTCATGCACGAATTGCTCAACAATGGATTGTTGCACGACGACGTCGAAACCATTCTCGGCCATGGCCTTAGTGCGTACAGCGCCGAGCCGAAGCTCGAGGGCGGCAAGCTGGTCTGGCACGATGCGCCGAGCAAAAGCCTCGATACCGACATCGTGCGACCGTGTTCCGATGCGTTCGCGGACGAAGGTGGGCTACAACTTGTCGAGGGAAATCTTGGGCGCGCCATCGTCAAAGTATCGGCCGTCGATCCTCAGCATCACGCGATCAAGGCGCCAGCCATTGTATTCACGTCGCAAAAGGAATTTGTCGACGCATTTAATAATGACGAGCTGGAGCGCGACTTCGTCGCCGTGGTAACGGGCCAGGGTCCGCGCGCGAACGGCATGCCGGAGCTGCACAAGCTCACGCCCTATCTCGGGGTGCTGCAGAACCGCGGTTTTAAAGTTGCGTTGCTGACGGACGGCCGTATGTCAGGAGCATCCGGCAAGGTGCTCGCGGCAATCCAGGTAACGCCCGAGGCAGCATGCGATGGTGCCATCGGCTTGCTGCAGGACGGCGACGTCATCGAAATCGATGCAGCTAACGGTGTTATGCAGATCGACGCCGATTTAGACGGTCGCGCACGAAACTACACGCCGGCGCCACAGTTCGGGCTTGGCCGGGAGCTGTTCGGCGCGTTTCGCGATCGGGCCGGATCGGCTGAGTCGGGCGCCAGCCTGTTTGATACCATCTGACGGAATGGCAAAGACGACACTACTGGTTGGCGACATCGGCGGCACAAACGCGCGTTTTGCGTGCGCCAAGACGTCATCGCCCGGGTTTCATTCGGCCGCAACCTTGAAATGCGCCCATTTCCCCTCGCCGGAAGCGGCCATTCGCCACTACCTCGACGAGCAAAAGCTTTCCGACCCGGCCGTGATTTGCCTGGCCGCTGCCGGGCCAGTGATACATGGCGCGATTAAGGTCACGAACAATCACTGGCACATTGAGCCTGCGGACCTCGAAAAGGAATTCAATACTGATCGCGTCCGGCTCGTGAACGATTTTGCAGCCGTTGCCTACTCGGTTCCCTATCTGACCGGGGACGACTACGTTTCCATTGGATTGCCCAGCGGTGACGCGCTGCCCGATGATTTTAGCGTTGCCATTGTAGGGCCCGGCACCGGCCTCGGCGCGGCCGGTCTGTATCGACGCAACGGCGCGTTGCTGCCGGTTGCCGGCGAGGGCGGTCATGTCGGCTTCGCACCCGAGTCGCAGGTCCAGATCGATATCCTCGGGTATCTGCGCGACCGTTTTGACCGCGTGTCCGTTGAGCGTGTGCTGTCCGGCACGGGTCTCGAGAATATCTATTTCGCACTCGCGCGAATGCACGGCGAGAAGCGCAAGGAGCTATCGGCCGCCGAGATATTCGAGCAAAGCGCCGATGATGAACGTGCGGCTGAAGCCGTGAATATGTTCTTCGATATTCTCGGCCAGGTTGCAGGCGACCTGGCGTTAACGCTGGATGCGCGCGACGGCGTGTTCATTGCTGGCGGAATTACCAAGCGCTATATAGAGCTTTTGCGTTCCAGCGGATTCCGCAACGGGTTCGAGAACAAGGGCGCACATCGCTCGTTGATGGAACAGATTCCGACGTTCCTGATCACGCACGATGAGCCGGGCTTGCTGGGTGCCGCTTATTGCGCGCTGGAACTTTCGTCCTGAATCGATCTTGGCACTGAGGTAATGCCAACCTCGTGGCGCGGAAATGCACTCGCGTCAATGGTGTTGAGGTAGCCGTGCCAGCTGGCATAGCCAATCACAGGCACAATCACCACCAGCCCGACAAATGCTGTCGCGACACCAATCAGCAACAACACGACGATCATCGTCATCCAGACGAGCATCGCGCGTTTGTTACGCAGGACGGCATTTACGGAGGTCACGATTGCCGTGATGCTGTCGACGTCGCGGTGCATGATCATCGGCAGTGAAAAGGCGCTGGCTGAAAACGTCACGGCAGCGAAGACTGCGCCGACCAGCGTGCCAAAGGCGAAGTAGGGCAGTAACTCGGCGAGCGTCGGGTCGCCGTCCATTGGAAAGAACACGCTGACCATAACGGCCGCGCGCGTCCAGACCAGGAAAATCACGAGTAGCACGATCGCAAAAACCATCTCGTTGCCGAAGTGACGTCGGAACGCCGCACGCAGGCTGCGCGTCATTGCCGGTGCCTGACCGCGCTCCAGTTGCGCGCTGATTGCATACAGACCAACGCAGGTCAGAGGTGCAAGAAACACAAAGCCACCGAGCATCGCAAACATGATCCATTGGCTGCCCTGGGTCCAGGCGAGTAGCGATACGATGCCCATCATTACGGCAACGGCAAGTCCGTAAGCAAGGCTTTGTTGTGGCGCCTGCATCAGGTCGCTGATGCCGGCCCTGATCCAGCGGAACGATGCCCAGGGCGACAATTTACGACACGGTGCCACGAACGGCATTTCGTCGCGGTTAACAGGCTGTTCGTCGCTGTCGGTCATCGTCAGATTGCCTCCGGAACAAGCTCCTCGTACAACGCGATCGTTTTGCTAACGGTGTCTTCATTGCGAAAACGGGTGCCAATTCTTGTTCGCGCCGCTTCGCCCATCGTACGCCGAAGCTCGGGATCGCGGTACAGCTTCTCAATCGCAGTCGCAATTGCCGCCGCATCCTTTACCGGCACGACGAAACCAGATTCGCCATCGACGACCAATTCCGGGCTGCCGCCTGCCTCGGACACCACGGGCGGCACGCGGTACGCCATTGCTTCAATGATTGACCGAGCCAACCCCTCTCGCTTGGTCGACGGCATACAAAATACATCACACGCCGCGCTCATCTCCGGTGCATTGTCGACAAAGCCGACGCGATGAATCCGCTTGCCGATGGGGCTCGCATTGATGCGTTTCGTCAGTTTCGGATCATCCATGCGACCGATCAGCACCAGGTGCGCTTTGATGTCGGGCGGTAACATTTCCATTGCATCGATCAGGTAATCGATACCTTTGCGCGGCCGGTAGTTGGCGGTGCAGCCGACCGCAAATGCACCTTCGGGAACACCATGTGCCGTCAAATCCGCAGGCGGATTGCTGTACCACTCAAGTTTGTGCCCTTTATAAATAGTCACGGGGCGCTCGGCCGGCATGCGCAGGAAGGCCGGTTGCATCTGTAGATAAAAGCGGCGGATCGCTTCGCAAACGCAAACGATACGATCGATGCGCGGGTTCAGGTAGCGCAGCCAGGACATCGGGTCAATAAAGCTGACAGCACCGACGATCCCGCGGTAGCAGACGACTCTTACCGGCAAACCTTTGCACGCACGCAGGCCGTTGCTGACGGCCTTGTTATTGAACGTGTGCATAATGTGGTAGTTGCCACGTACCAGCTCCTCGCGCAGGGCGGCTATGCCGGCTTTAT
Source organism: Pseudomonadota bacterium (assembly GCA_038533035.1). Taxonomy (GTDB): domain Bacteria; phylum Pseudomonadota; class Gammaproteobacteria; order Steroidobacterales; family Woeseiaceae; genus UBA1847. The sequence continues at coordinate 82 of JBCAZN010000320.1, read as the reverse complement.
CGAAAGTTTTCGGCAGGCGAATGTCGACCGTGGGTACGCCGGCTTTTGTCAGCGTTTCATTGTTCGGGTTATCGGCCGGGCA
>JBCAZN010000319.1:0-3708 GCA_038533035.1 Pseudomonadota bacterium | reverse complement strand
GAGCGCAGCGAACTCGAGCCGACGGCGCCACGCTCGACAGCGAGCAGAGCTTTGCGCTTACTTGACGCGTGGCGCCGTCGGCTCGATTTCGCTGCGCTCGCGTCGCAGCGAACAGCGACTTCCATGGCAGCGCTTAAAAAAACGCATGGGCAAGCGCTTTTCGATGACCTGGGTGGGCCCGGACGGCGCGACTGCGAACGACTACCCGCAGATTGAAGCCGGCGCCTTGTTGAGCATGGCGTCGGCGGAGCAGCTGTTCGGCCTCTCGCCACTCAGCTTCGAAGAGGCGCTCGAGGCCAACGAGAAAGGTTTAGTTGCGTCAACAAACCTGGGTGTCGAGGTGACCATGGCGCGCCGCTCTATGCACAAGAGCGTCACCAGCCCGAACGTCATTGGCATGATTCGCGGTACCGACCCTGCACTGTTAAACGAATACATCGTCTACTCGGCGCATCTCGATCACGTCGGTGTGCGCGACGATCATGGCGACCACGGCGACGCAGCGGCATCGAACAAGGAGAATGGCGCGGGCCCGAAAGATTCGCTGTACAACGGTGCGTATGACAATGCGATGGGCGTTGCGCTGATGCTCGAAACGGCGCGGGCGCTCGCCGCGGCACCGCCAAAGCGCTCGGTGCTGTTTATCGCGTTGACCGCCGAGGAAAAAGGCCTCCTGGGTTCCGAATACTTTGTCGCCTATCCAACGGTGCCGGCCGGCTCAATGGTCGCAAACATCAATCTCGATATGCCGTTGTTTATTTTCCCGCCAGCCGACCTGATCGCTTTTGGTTCGGAGCGCTCGTCATTGCAGCCCGTTGTGGAGGCGTCCGCAAAGAGCGAGGGCTTCCTGCTTTCGCCGGACCCAATGCCCGAAGAAAACCTGTTTGTGCGGAGCGACCAGATATCATTCGTGCGCAAGGGCGTCCCGGCCGTCTACCTGATTTCCGGTTTTCAATCGGCCAATGAGGACCAGGACGGCGAGGCGCTTTTTCGTGACCACCTGAAGCATCATTACCATGAACCCAGCGATGACCTGAGTCGCCCGGTTGACTGGGATTCCGCGCGCCGCTTTGCACGCGCGAATGCCCGCATTGGTTTTGGCATCGGCCAGGCTGCTGACCGGCCGACGTGGAACGAGGGCGACTTTTTCGGCGAGCGTTTCGGGCGTTAAGGCTCGTCGCCGGGACTATTCATAGGGGCGGATCAGCGCCTCGATTTCCTGCACCATGCCGTCGGTGACCGGGTAGATATCGCGAATCCGGCAGCCCCGAATCGTGTCAAAGCGTGAGCGCAAGGTTCGCGAGTCGTATCGAACGTCCGGCTCAACAATGGGCCCGTCGACGTGGTAGCACGTCTGCGCGAAGACGATAAGCCAGGTGTTGCGGTTATCGCGGATAAAAATATAGTCGTCGGTGATGACCTCGTGCTGCAGCTGGCCGGTGTAACGGATTCTGCTCTCGGGCTCGAGTTCTGACACCTTGATGAAGTCATCGATGGCGTCATTTTTTTGCATCCGTGGGCTTTTTTCCTGTTCCTCGCCGCCACTGGCACAGCCGCCGGCCAGCGCCAATGTCATGAGCAAAAATATGGTTAACCGCTTCATAAGCGCCTCCTACGCCCGCCGTTGTTCGGCATACAGCTGTTGGACAAATTTTACCGCATGCGGGTTCGCCGCCTCCCACGCCTCAACGTCCATGCGCATTGGCTCCGGCATCCGGTCGCGCTCGAGGCGCACCGCCTCCGCCTTGCCGCCGCCATAACCGGGCGGCATAAGCCAAAGACCCGTCATCGCCGCAAACGCAAAGTCCGTGTAATTGGGTTGATCCCCGCCCAGCAGACTTTTTTGTCCGTCTTTAAGCGAAGCGTTCATATCAGTAAGCACTGCCTCAATATTCGCAACCGAGCGCGCGAAGCTCTCGTCGGAAATGCGAAACGCGGACCGGATCTGCGCACGCTGCAGGGGAAACAGCACCTTGAGCATCAGGCGTTGCCAGCCGGGGATGTCACGACTGTTCGCGCCCCACACGTGCAGCGTAAGGTCGCGTTCGTCCAGCAGCCGGTAGTACACCCAGATCTGCAAACTTACGCCCAGCTTGTCGAGGCGCCGCTCCAGTTCGACTCGTTCGTTGGTGGGCTCAAGGAACTCGGCTGCAGCTGGGTCGGAGTAGCCGTAGCGGCCCCACAGATAGCGCAGAATTTCCGGCGAGTTGCCGATGACTGAGCGTACGTGGCCGGTGCGTGCTTTGAGTTCTGGAACTGTACGGCCGCGATAGAACACGCCGAGCGTGCCACCGATCGGCTTTTCCGTGTATTCAACGCCGAGCCGGTCCATGCACCAGCGAACCTTCTCCACGAAGTGGCTTGCCGAAATCGTCTCCAGTACCAGTTCCGGCACTTTCTCGGGTGCCACAAAACCGCTCATGACAATCATCCAGCGCCAGACGAGCAGCAACAGGACGAGGCCCAGCGCGGCCGGCACGGAAAGGCCGTACCAGGCAACGATCAAAGGCGCGAGTAGCAGCGCGATGAAGTGGATCAGGCGTCGTCGGTCAGTCATTGTGCAAGGGTGTCAATAAGGGCGTTGATAGGGGTGGTCATTCTATCTGCACCGGCGGTGTTTTATCAGTCGGTCGTGCTGCAGCTGCCGGTGCACCTCCTTTTTTATCAATCAGGAGCGCCGTAATCTATTGATTGTTATACCCCTGTTCGGTTTTTGTTCCGGTTTCGCCATTCAGGAGGCTGGCCTGCAGCGGTTTCCCTAGAGTTGCCCCTGACTCGAAACGGAGCACTGCAATGCAACCGCACTCTTCCGACAGGCCGTATAACAACCCGCGTATCGACGAGGGCGATCCGAACCCGCGAGCGGACCGTGGCAGCGTTGCCGCCGACCCCGTGAAAGTCGTCTGGATCGGCTCGATGTTTTTGCTTGGCACCGTCGGCAGCGCGGTGTTCTTTTCATGGGGTGGGGTTCTATTGTTCTTGTTGACGACGGCTTTTACGCTTTGCTTCGGTCACTCACTGGGCAGTCACCGCCTGTTGATTCACCGAAGTTACGAGGCTCCCCGATGGTTCGAATACCTTCTTGTGCATTTCGGTGTCTTGGTCGGTTTGTCCGGCCCAATGGCGTTGATGGAAGCTCACGACGTCAGGGACTGGGCGCAACGCCAGAGACGGTGTCATGACTTTTTTTCTCACGGCCAACCCTGGTACCGCGACCTGTGGTGGCAGATCTTCTGCCGAATCGAGCTCGTCCGTGCCCCTTCGTTTCGGGTCGAGTCGCGGATCGCGAATGACCGTCTCTATCGTTTCATGGAGCGTCACTGGATTCTGCAACAGGCTCCCTGGGCGCTGCTGTTTTTCGCGATCGGCGGCTTGTCCTGGGTCTGCTGGGGTATTGCATCGCGCGTTCTCGTCTCGGTGCTCGGTCATTGGCTGGTCGGTCGATTTGCGCACCGGGTTGGAGAGCGTGACTGGCACGTGGAGGGCGCCGCCGTGCAGGGCCACAACGTGCCGTGGACCGCGCTGCTAACGATGGGCGAAAACTGGCACAACAATCACCATGCTTTCCCGGGGTCAGCAAGGCTCGGGCTGGAGCGTGGTCAGTGGGATCCGGGTTGGTGGGTACTGCGCGCGCTGTCAAAGTTCGGACTTGCCAAAACTTTGTGCTGCCGTCCGATCTGCCGGGCCGGCCGGAACTGGTGCGCAATA
>JBCAZN010000318.1:0-3718 GCA_038533035.1 Pseudomonadota bacterium | reverse complement strand
ATCCACCGCAGTAGTCCCTGCCCGCGTGGTGGCCCGGTGGGCGACACAGAGCGAACGCGGTGCGCTCGCCGGAAGCGATGGCCCCTTGCGCCGTAAGCACCGTGTTCGCCGACGCCTTTGCCGCAACCCAGCTATCGGCGGTGATCGGTGCCGAAGTATCAAACGAAAAGTAACCGAGCAAACCATCGACCGATGCCGGTTGCCGGATTTCCATGCCGTGCGGTGCATAGCAACTCGGGAACAACGCATCGCGACGTTCGCCGGCATCCCGGGACTGTTGCCAGAGTGTCTGCAGGAATTGCAGGTAGGCGTCACTGTGAACTCGCCGCAGTGGATCGAGACCGTGCTCACCGGGCTGAACAAACTCACTGAATTCTGACGAACGCAACGCATCAATAATCTCGGTCACGCGCTCCGGCCGTTCGTGGTACGGCTCCGGTTCGCCCATCCAGGCACCGTCCTCGACGTCGTGTTGTAACTGATCTTCCGAGTAGACGACCTTCATTCGTCGACCGGCTGCGTTGCCTTTTGCAGCCACTCGAGGTCCTCACCGACAAGATGAGGACCGAGGCGTTCGCGGACCGTCGCGTGGTAGTCATTGAGCCACGCGACCTCGTTCAGCGACAGTAGTGATGCAACGATCATTGATGTATTGATTGGCGCGAGCGTCAACGGCTCAAAAGCAAGCATGCCGCCAACGCTGGCCTCGACGACGACTGCAATATTTTCAATGCGAATGCCGAAATCGCCCTCAACGTAAAACCCGGGTTCGATCGTAATTGTCATGCCGGGCTTGAACGGCGCCGCCGTTGCGCGCTTGGCAATACTCTGCGGACCCTCGTGCACACCGAGGTAGGTACCGACGCCATGCCCGGTCCCGTGCGCGTAGTCGAGGCCTACTTCCCAGAGTGGTTGCCTGGCGAGCATGTCGAGCTGAACGCCCGTCGTGTCGGGCGGGAACACCGCACGTGCCAGCGCAATGTGCCCTTTTAGAACCCGCGTGTATCGATCGCGACGCTCGTCACTTTGCGCGCCGAGCGGCATCGTGCGCGTAATATCGGTCGTCGCACCGTAGTACTGCCCGCCTGAGTCCACGAGAAACAGATCACCGTCCTGCAACTTGCGATCAGTCGCCTCGGATACCCGGTAGTGGATGATTGCGCCGTTCGGGCCGGAACCGGAGATCGTGTCGAAACTCGGGCCGAGCATCGCTTCGTCTTCAGCACGAAATGCTTCGAGACGCCGCACGGCATCAATTTCCGATGTGTCGTTCGCCCAGTTTTCGTCGAGCCAGCGCAAAAACTTCACCATCGCCACGCCGTCTTTAACGTGTGCATCTCGTGCTGCCGCAATCTCTGTGGCATTTTTAACGGCGCGCAGCGGAATGAGCGGGTCGCTGCCGCTGCGAATTTCCGCGCCCGCAGCCTCCAGGGTCTGCCAGACGAAGTCGGGGCAAGATGCCGGATCCAGCAGCACGCTTTTGCCGTCGCGACCGATAGATTCGAGGTATTCACCAAATTCCGAATCGTCAGCGACGGATACATCGCCGCCAAGGCTCGCACGAACCTTGTCCGGTACAACATGGCCGTTGAAAAACACGGCCGCGCTGCCGTCCGCGTGCAATACCGTGCGGCAAAGCACAGCCGGGGTATTTGGCACGTCGTCGCCGCGAATATTCAGCAACCATGCCGACGCGTTGGGATTGGTAAAGACCGTACAGTCTGCGCCCTGCAGCTCGCTCGCGACGCGCCGGCGGCGATCGTGTGTACTTTCACCCGCGTATTCAATTGGATGAATCAATGGGGGTACGACGTCCCTGACTGGACGATCCACCCAGAGCCCATCGATCGGGTGAACATCGAGCGAGACCAGTTCGACGCCGTGCACCGATTCGAATTTTTCAATTTCGGCACGTGTGTGCAACTTGTTGCAATAAGCCAGGCGGGACACAGCGCCCGGTTTTGCTGCCAACCACTCAGCGGGCGGCAGCCCACGCAGATCTTCGTAGTCGAAAATCGATTCAGGCGTTTCCAGTCGCGCCTGTTCGGTATAACGACCATCGACAAACAGCACTGCGCGTTCCGGCATGACGATAAGCGATCCCGCCGAACCGCTGAACCCGGTAGCCCAGCACAGCCGCTCGAATTGTGGCGGCAGGTATTCGTTCAGGTATTCGTCGTCGTGCGGTACGAGCAACGCATCAACGCCGAGCTCGCGCATCGCCTTCCGGAGCGCCGGGATGTTTTTCTCGGCGGCTGTCGTATCGCCGCGAACATCGAATGACTGGAATTCCTGCCGTGCTGTACTCAATGCAATTTCCCCGGATACACCCAACTACGCCCGACTACAATGCCGGCACGCCTCGACACAGATGGGCATCAAGCCCGACGGCGCGCGCCGCTTCAATATTTGCCGCCGAATCGTCAAAAAACCGGACTTCACGAGCCGCGCAGCCGTAGTGTTGGACCACCTGCTCGTAGGCTTCCGGCGAGGGCTTATATTGCCCGGTTTCGTAGGACAGGAACAGCATGTCGAAGGCGTCAAAAATGTCCGTACTATCGGTGACCTGCCGCCAGTGGATTGCATTGGTATTCGATAGCAGCGCGAGTCGCCATTCGCTCGACACGGCCTTAAGAAACGGCTCCGACTCCGGGAACAACTGCAAACGCCAGCGATGCAGCCGCGACGCGAACTCAGGATCGTCACCCGCGCCAAGCTCATGCGCAATTCGCAGAATGAATGTCGCTTCGTCGATCACTCCGGTCTCGAGGTCTCGCACCGCCGGTGAGGCGATCCAGGTTTTCCAGAACTCGTCGTGCGTGAATTCCAGCTGCATCGCGGTCACGGGATCGCCGAGGTCGGCGAGGACGCCGCCAAGGTCGAGGAGTAGAACGGGTCTGTCACTCATTGACGCTAGTCCGGCGAGCGAACGTTCCAGACGAACAATGCCAGTATGAATGAGACGACGGCTGCACCGACCCAGAGTGTGGCCGCTGCATCAAAATTGTAGACGTCGACACCATTGACGACGGTCTTCGCATCTTCGATCAGGATGCCACTGATGATGTCCTGCAATCCCGCACCAATGTAACTGGCAACCCCGACCACGCCGAGCACTGAACCCGACACCTCTTTGGAGCAGATGTCGACGGCCATCAGGCCGCCCAGGTAGACCATCAGCACACCGAGTGAGACGCCGAACACGGCCATCGCCAATGTGTCGACGGTGGCGTCCGCCGGTCCGAAGAAAAACAGCGCCGCAGTCAGCGCGTACAGAATGCCGAAAATCAGTGCCGGGACATTGCGACGACCGGCAAAGAATCGATCGGACAGCATGCCTGAGAAGAACGTGCCGAAAATACCCGCAATCGCATTGGCGGACACGATGGAGCTGGCTTCGATCGTTGTATAGCCCTTCTCCGCTTCGAGAAAAAATATGCCCCAGCTGTTGACGGCGTAGCGGGTAACGTAAAAGCACGCGCTCGACAGTGCGAGGATCCAGACGGCCGGGTTGCGGAATACCTGCCACTGCTTCTTAGTGACACTCAGCTTTGCCTGTTCGCCTTTCTCAGGGTGGTTGACGATTGGCAGGCCGTACACTTCCGGCCGTTCGTACAGAAAACGCCAGATAAACATCGCCGCAAACATGCAGACGATGCCTGACACCCAGAAGCCCCACATCCAGCCAAGTGACGTGATGACCAGCGCCGTACCAACG
>JBCAZN010000317.1:0-3720 GCA_038533035.1 Pseudomonadota bacterium | reverse complement strand
GGACCACTGGTCGCAAATTGCGTCAGCGTTGAACCATCACCGTCGTAAATGAAGACCTCGCCGTCGTAGGTCTTTTCTCGCGTACGACTCAGGACGCCGAACTTGATGTTGCCGTTGTAAGCGTCGCTGAACAGGTCGTAGGTGAAATTCAGTTTCAGCGTCGTAGCGATATCCTCGGCGTCGCCGTCAAGGTACTCAAACTCGGCGAGTTCATAGTTCGCGGCATCCGCCATCGCCGGATCGGTTGTCAGATTGGGGATCTGGCCGATGCTGGCGTAGCCGATATCGACGTCTTCGATTTCAAACGTCGTATCGAGGCGTCCTGGCTCGAGCTCTTCACTCATCGAGTAACCGAGCGAGTAGTCGATCGTCCAGGCTTCGAAAAAGTTTTCGCCGCCGATCGTCGTGGAGAGAATGTTCTGCTCCTCAAGGCGATCCTTCATGCTCTTTTCGACAACCGCATCGTCCCAGAGTGCGGACGTCGCGTTGCCTGAAACCGCTTCGCCGTCATCAAACTTGAACTCGTTGCGTGTTCGGAATTCCTGGTCTGCGAACTGGCTGTACAGGTTTCGGACGTAGTAGTTCGACGTTTCTGTCCGCCAGTCGAGGTTCAGGGCAACGCCAATGCGCTCGCGATTGACGTCGTAGCTGCGCTGCTCGATTTCCTCGGCGCCTTTGAACTCGCCACCGGAAACCAGCTCAAGATCATCCGGCCAGCCGCCATCGGTCTCGATGTTGTCGCTGCCAAAATCTCGATCGAACCATGAAGCACCGAACGCGATGCCGAATTTGGTGCTGTTCGACATGTCGTAGGTGTCTGTATAGGTGATTGCGAGCTTCGGGCTGGTTTGTTCGACCAGGCCATTGTCGCTGGCGTCGGCCGTCATGGTCATCGAGCGGCCGTTGCGGTCAAAGGCCGACAGACTACGAACGTTTACTGATCCGCCAATTGCGCTTGCTTCCATGTCCGGCGTGAAGGTTTTAGCGACCTCGAGGCCTTCAAGCAGGTCGGACGGAATGACGTCCAATGCGACGGAGCGCGCGCCCGAATCTGGTGCTGGTACCAGCAGGCCGTTGATCGTCGTTACGTTGAGGTTCGGGTCGATGCCACGGATACCGATGTAACGGCCTTCGCCCTGATCGCGCTCCAGAAATACGCCGGGCACGCGCTGCAGCGCTTCGGCAACGTTGGTGTCGGGCAGGGCGCCGATCGCGTCTGCCGAGATGACACTGACAGTGTTGTCGGCGGTACGTTGCTTGTTCAGTGAGCTCGCGGTGCCTGAGCGAGTTCCGCGAACGATGATTTCGTCGACGCTGCGACCCATCGTGATTCCGACGTCCGAGATCGCCTGGTCGCGTACCGTGACCGATTGTTGTGTCGGTGCTGCACCCATGTACTCGACGACGATGTTGTAGCTGCCTGCCGGCACATTGCCGAGCGTAAATCGCCCGTCGCGCGTCGTGCGCACCGTGCGGTCAAGTTCTTCAATTCGAACTCGGGCGCCTTCCAGGTTGGTGGCGCCGTCAGCGGCAGTGACTTTGCCGTCAATACGGCCGTCAGCGAACGCGGACCCTGTTATCCCCAAGGCTGCAGCGATCGCGACATAGAGTGTTCTTCCAGGCATGTCGTTTCCCCAATGAAAAGAAAGGAAACGCTATGCGCGTCAGGTGAAGGTTTCGTTACGTCGCGTTACGCGTCACTAAAATTTATTGTTCTCGAAACGTTCCGTTTACAAGCGCTCAGAGAAATCCGAGCTCAGCCTTGGCATCGTCTTTGGAAATTTCGCTGCGATCGAGGCGCGTCATAATGTCGACGATTTTGTCGAGGTGTTCCTGGTGCAGTTCGCCCAGGTAGGCGTTCAGGTATTCGCCGTCGGACGCGACGAACATCGTGAAGGGCAGGCCAACGAATTCAATGCCCGATGACTCGGCGATGGCCATGGCGTCCTGTTCGCCAATCAGTATCGGGTAGTTGAATTCGGCGGCTTCTGCGTAGTGCACGACTTCTTCGGGGAAGTCGACCGCGATACCGATCACCTGGAAGCCGTTGAACTTGTGCTCGTCCTGAAAGGCCTTGAGCACCGGGATTTCCCGTTTGCAGGGACCGCACCAGGTCGCCCAGAAATTCAGGATACGATTCGTGCCTTGCCACTCCGAGAGGTGGCGGTCAACGCCGTCGAGATCGGGCAATGAAAACTCAGGGTAGTCCACAACGTCGAGCGTGACGGTGGTGTCCTGGATGCTCGATTGTCCGGCAGCCGAATCAGCCTCTTGCACGGGCATGCGGGCTGCGTAGAACAGCGCGCCGGCCATGAGCGCGACCAACGCGACCGAGAAAACAAGAAATACGCGTGACATGAATAGGTGTCCTGATTAGTCCGCGGCGGATTCTACCTGAGCCGCAAGTTGAACGCTGATGACTTTCGATGTGGGCATGTAGCAGAGTTCGTCTTCCTTGCAGCCCTGCCAGGTCACTTCGATATCGGCGCTCATGACGTCGGTATTGGCACGATTGACCGCTGTCATAGCCATCACGTCATTGAAGTAAACCTGCTGTTCGCCAAACCAGTCATCAACAACAATCTCGCCAGCGGGCAGCTCGGGTTCGCCAAGCTCGACGCCATCCGTCAGCGAGCGGACAACAATCTTGTCTTTGTATATGTAGTAGCCGGGTAGCATGCGAAAGCCGAGCGTTACGCTGCCGTCGGCCTCGGCAAAGACGTCTGGAAAGAAAACCTCATCGGCGGGCAGCGGCTGGCTGCCGCTCGTGGAACCGAACGGGTCGCTCGAAGGCTGCGCTGTCTGCGATGTCGCCGCGGCCGGCGATTCCTGCTCCGCACAGGCAAGCAGCGCTGTTGCCACGGCGGCCACGGCGAGGCCGGTTTTTGCGTAAATCATCATCGTGATCCTTCGAACCTGGCGGCGTTAATTAGTTTCGCTGGGAATTGTGCTTGAAAATCACAGGCGGATGCCTATTATTAGCACTCCTTACGGCCGAGTGCTAATTGCCATCGGTCGTGAAAACCGCCTTAAGTCGGTTAAAAATCAATAGTTTACAGGAGATAAGCACCATGAAGATGCGTCCGCTTCATGACCGGGTCATCGTAAAGCGCATGGAAGAAGAGCGCACGTCGCCCGGCGGAATCGTAATTCCCGACGCAGCAACTGAAAAACCCATCAAGGGTGAAGTGGTTGCTGCCGGCAACGGCAAGATCCTCGAGAGCGGTGAAGTCCGCGCTCTGGATGTGAAAGTTGGCGACAAGGTCCTGTTCGGCAAGTACGCCGGCACGGAAGTCAAAGTTGAAGGCGAAGAGCTGCTCGTGATGAAGGAAGACGACATCATGGCAGTGATCGAAGGATAAGAGGATTTAAAGAAATGGCTGCTAAAGAAGTACGTTTCAGCGATGACGCTCGCCAGAAGATGTTTGCTGGTGTGAATGTTCTCGCCAACGCGGTAAAAGTGACCCTGGGTCCCAAAGGCCGCAACGTCGTGCTCGACAAGAGCTTTGGTGCGCCGACCGTCACAAAAGATGGCGTTTCGGTTGCTAAAGAGATCGAGCTCGAAGACAAGTTTGAAAACATGGGCGCACAGATGGTCAAGGAAGTTGCTTCCCAGACGTCTGATGTGGCTGGTGACGGCACAACGACGGCGACGGTTCTCGCACAGGCAGTTCTGCGCGAAGGCCTTAAGTCGGTCGCGGCTGGCATGAACCCAATGGA
>JBCAZN010000316.1:0-3729 GCA_038533035.1 Pseudomonadota bacterium | reverse complement strand
ATGCGAGCAACAACGCTAGCCCTGAGAATTGCCAGAGCATCTGATTGCTAGCCGTCTTTGGCAGTGTCGTCGGCAGGCTCGCCGTGGCGACGATCGGGTTTTCACGGCGCTCTTCCAGGGTCGCATCCGATTGCGGCACGCGCAGCTGATCAACGATTACCCGTTGCCCGCGGCGAACGATTGATACGGATACGGTGTCGCCACGACGAATATCTCTCAATCGCGCTTCGCGCCCGTTCACGGTCACCCGCGCGTTTTCCGGTATCGCAAATTGGCGCTGATCGCCCCGATTGGCGCCACGAATTGTGATCGTGCCGGCGCGAGGACGGACTTGGGTTACTTGCCCTTCGACGAATTCCTCAGAGATGATGTAACTGTCATTGAGAATACTGTCATTCGCCTGCGACAGCGCAATTCCGGGCAGACCCAATGCTGCCAATACAATCCAGATTTTAAAGTTCACTTCTTTCTCCTTTCTTGATGATAGATTTGTCATCGGACGCCACGCCGCGAACGATAAATCGCTGCGGCGCGTTGCCGACAAAGTAAAACGGGTAACACGTGACGAGGGTAATGCTGCGTTCGTCGGTTGGTTCCAACACGGACACATCGTCGGGCTCCACGATCCACGTATTTGTAACTACGAATTGATCATTGCCGTCGCCGTGTTTTACCGATATCGCGTCGCCAACCCTTATGTCTTTTAATCCTCTAAAAAAACCGTCCCGGTGTGCCGCAATCGCGAGATTGCCATCACGGCCAAACCGGGCCGTTCCTGGAATACGGCCCGCGCCGATGTTGAGAACTTTCTCCGATGTACCGTCGAACACTGCGACGTTGATGCCCAGCCGCTCGATCGACACGAGACCAATCGCTTCAGATACAGGCGCATCGGCAATTTGCTGTTCATAGACAGCTACTCGCTTGTTGGACCACAGATTCTGATCCGGGCTTTTAATAGTCCAGGCAGCCTCCAACTGCGCTTTTGCCTTTGTTTGAGCTTGCGCCGATTGCCACTGACTCAGACCGAAGATAATCAGGCAGGTCGCCCCGAGCGTGCCAAGGGCGACCTCAATCATTTTGGTATTGCGACAGGTCACAACGTGTCAGTTGCGGGAATTGGCAGCATTTCTTCGCCAAGTCGCGATCGTTGAGAATTGCGCATCAGCGTACTGCCCTGTGCCATAAGGCCTCGGCCTTCACGGATTTCCGAATGAGCCTGGTCTATGCTCTTGTTGCCTCGCTCAACCAGCCGGTTGCCGTCTCGAATCTCGTCGATTGCGACTTCCCAACGCTTGCCAATCGCGCGCAGACGTTTCGACTCCTCTTCAACCTGCTTAGGCGTCGTTGCGGCACCCGCCGCTATCGTCGCGGCGATGTAATCCTCTTTCGCCTGCAGTACTCGTTTATTGCCTGTCGCAATCTTGGCTTCGCCATCACGAACCTGCTTGCGTCCATCGGCCAATCGCTTCTCGCCCTTGTCGACGAGACTTTCGCCGGTCATCACGGCGCGCTGTCCCTCTTCCCACATGGCGTCCGGATTACCCGAAATTGCGGCGTCATTTAGCTTAAAACCACTATTTGCACAGCCGCCAGCCAGCAGACCCGCAATCATCAAGGGGACCAGTCCAAAACAACCCAATCGATTCATTAAAACGCTCCAGGTATTAATAAAGGCGTACACAACGACGCCATCGGATTTGCACTCTATCGAGCGCTCTTTAATAAATACAGCTAATAATTATTGTTAGTTTGATAAATATTTTTTATTGATTGTCGAGCCGTGTGCGTCTACCGATTTTGCAGACTGGTGCCGGTTTCAGATGCCCTGCAGCAGACGACCGAGCAGGTCCGCGCCGGTCATAATTTTCTTGGTGTCCGCGGTCCAAAGGAGAACGATGTCCTTGTCGATGACGTCGTCCGCTTCATCAGCCATGCCTTTTCGCAACTTCGCAAATACATGGCCGAGCGGCAGGTCCGGATTTCTTACGACAATCGGCCGGTGACAGAATTTATAGCCGTCAACAGGTGTATCGTTGAACATGATTGCCCTCAGGTAAGCGTCTGCGTCCAGCACAAGTTGCGGCTCACCCGATGAGTCAGTCAGGACAACCCATTTCTTGTCGGACGCATGAATCTCTGCCACGAATGGATCCGCGGTCGAGGTGGCCTCCGGTAATCGGGGCAAATCGACGGTGGTCGGCAGTTCAATAATGCTCGCCGGATGTACAACTTCACCCTCGTCCGATATAGGTACGTCGTCAATTTCGAGAAAGTTGAGCGCACCGCGGCCTTCGATGTGGTCTATCTCTGCGCGGTCAGACTCAATGTGTTGCTCAATAACCCCAACAAGCTGTTGTTCGAGCAAATACTCGACATGCTCGCGTCCGAGCCACTTGTCGAGCATCCAGGCGCTGGGCTTGGCAACGGGGTAAAAAACATACTGGTAGAACCGGAGTACCGGTGCGAGCAAGGAGGCCATACGCATTGCCCGACGCGAGAAATAAGCCTGCGGAAAGATTTCGCCAAAGAACGTTATGAAGAAGGTCGAGAACGCGAACGCGGCCACGCCGGCCATAACGGAGTTGGAAAGCAACGTCAGTAAAACATTAATACCAACATTGCCCCACAGGATCGTCGTCAGCAAAAAGTTTGAATCCCGCCGCAGACGTAGTACGGCCGCCGCCGCCTTGTTGCCCGTCGCCGCCTCCGATTCGAGACGCAGGCGACTCAAGCTAAAAAACGCAAGATTCAGCCCTGAAAACATTGCGGAATGACAAATGCATACGAATATGCCGACCCATACAAAAGTACTCATCGCGTCCTCATCGATTGATAAAACTACTAGCTGCTATATGAAATTTTCGGTTCAGTCTGCAATCTGGGCACTACGTGCCCGGCAATAGGCCGATGAACCTCTGACTAATGCTCAAATGAACCCAGACGCTTGCGATATAGCCGAGCGCTATCGCCGGCGTCCATTTGAGGTGTAGGAAAAATGTGTACTGTCCACGCGCCTGGCCCATGAGCGCGACACCTGCTGCAGAGCCGATCGAGAGGAGGCTGCCGCCAACGCCGGCTGTTAACGTTACGAGTAACCATTGCTGGATATCCATCGGCGGATTCATCTCCAGCACCGCAACCATGATTGGAATGTTGTCGACCACGGCCGACAAAACACCGACGAGAATATTTGCAGTCGTCGGGCCCAAATCCTCGTAAAAATAGGAGGAAACAAGGTCGAGATAGCCAATGTAGCCCAGGCCTCCGACACACATAATGACGCCGAAAAAGAACAGTAAGGTATCCCATTCAACACGCGCCACTTCGCGGAAGCTATCGAACGGCTGCACGTCACCGACCTGTCCATAGAGACGACTGTCTGTCGGTTTCGCCACATGAGTCTTGCGCAGGTAATAGCCGAAAAATTTGAGGTAAGCCAACCCTGTCATCATTCCCAGGAACGGTGGCAAATGCAGGAAATTATGAAACGAGACAGCTGTTGCGATTGTGCACACGAACAGGAGCATGATGCGTTTCGCGCCTCGCTTCATGACCACGTTGTCATCTTCTGAATCCGATACATGCTTCGGGATTGCCAACGACATGAGAGCGGCTGGGATGAGATAGTTGATAGCGGATGGCAGAAATAGCGCGAAGAATGTTTGGAAATCGAGTAATCCTTTCTGCCAGACCATCAGAGTAGTGATGTCGCCAAACGGACTGAAC
>JBCAZN010000315.1:0-3633 GCA_038533035.1 Pseudomonadota bacterium | reverse complement strand
TGCAGTCCTCGGCGAAGCACTCATTGACCGCCGCGCGATCGGAGTGTCTACTCCCTCACCTCGCAGCGAGTCATACAACTTATCGCCAAACGTGTCTTCGGAAAATGGAGAAAGGTAGCTGACCCCGACCCCTTGGCGTGCGAGTCCGATCGCGACGTTATAGGGCGAGCCACCGAGGTGTGGACGGTATGCGGCATCTTCACCCACAATGAAGTCAATGAGTGCTTCGCCGAGGACTGCAATTGTCATATCAAATGACCGTTTCGGGTTCCACAACCACGGATTCGTCCACTGCGGTCTTGTCGTTGGTCAGTACAAACCATGATACGACCACGAAGAATGCCACTATGAAACCAAGGATCTTGTATGACGTGCTGAATCCCAGGCTGTCGTACATCATGCCCGCGACGATGGAGAGCCCGCTGGCCGCGACCTGGGTCATGAATTGGAAGCCGACGATGTAGATTGTCGCGGATAAGTGCGAATCGAATGTCGCCGAAATGTATTTGAATAACGAGACGAGCATAATTGGCAGTTCGACGGCGTGCAGCAGCTTCATGATCGAGATCTCGATCGCCCCGTCGGAGTAGCCCGAACCAATAACGCGCAAAGCCATAACGACGCCACTCAAGACCAGGCCATTCTTGGCACCAATACGGTTCACGAGGAACGGCGCCAGGAACATGCCACCGGCTTCGAGGAAAACCTGGAACGAATTGAGATAACCGAACATCTCGTTCCCTTTCTCCAACGTCGGGAACAACGACGAAAAATAGACTGGGAACTGCTGGTCGTAAACCGTATAGATGCAGGATACGCCCATGACGAACGTTGCCAGTGCCCAGAACTTTCGGTCCGCCAGTAGAGCGAACGCGTCTGATAACTTGAGGTGCGCCGCATCCTCGTTCTCATGCGCGATCGTCTCCGCATCAACTGCCGGTTTGACGAGGGCTACCAGCACGAAGAAAACAATGGCGCTAAAGGATGCCAGGACAAAATTGATGTTGGGGTCAATATTAAACAAGCGACCGGCAAGAAACGTTGCAGCCGCCCATCCGAGTGAACCCCACATGCGAGCCTTGCCAAACTCGAATCCGGAGAATCGACTGACTCGTTCGATGTAGGTCTCCAGCGCACCCACACCCGCACCGAAGGCAATGCCAAAATAGACACCGCCCAAAACCGCAGTGGGCAAAAGGTTCTCTGCGAGATTCGGGCCATACACATAGATCAAGAAGGGCCCCGAACCGATGTGCGCCGCCGCTACGAAGAGCAACAAATGCTTTCGCAGACCAAGCTTGTCCTGGAGATAGCCGTAGCACGGCATGATGAACAGAGCCGCAACGGCACCAACGCTGAATATGACGCCGATGTCTTCTCCGGAAAGGCCGACAGCCTGGCTCAACCAGATAGGGAATAACGAGAACGAAAAGGACCAGCAGAGGAAGAACGAGAAGAACGCTCCGCTCAGCAACCAGTAGCTTCGTTTGGATTGGTCCATCGTGTTCTCTCTTTATTGTCGACGGCTATCTGCCGCCGGTCTAGTTTAATACAAAATGACTAACGTAGGACATTTTATTGCCTGACCTCTTTGAATCAATAACTTAGCCTATTCTGACGGTACTGCAGCGTGGGAATTGCGCCTGATTACTTCACAGTTGCTGCGCTCGATATCGGGTCGCTTCTGCTTGCCGCTCGCGATGTCTATCGCGATTTCGGCGGCCCGCTGCCCCATTTGATAGTAAGGGAGTGACGCGGTGGTGAGCGCCGGAATGACATTTTCCGAAATCACCTTGAAGTCGTCGAAGCCGACCACCGAAATGTCGTCAGGGACTTTCACGCCACGATCATGCAACTGCATGATTGCGCGCAGCGCCATCTTGTCGTTGCCGCACATTATCGCCGTCGGCGGGTTACTCGATTCGAGGAGGCTCTCAAGCACCGACCCGAGCCAGTCCATATCTTCCGTCGGTCGAAGTCGTTGCGGATGTACGATCCAGCTCGGATGAATTGTCGCGCCGCTGTCTGCCATCGCGCGCTCGAATCCTTGCTGACGAAGTTGAGTCGCGACCAGATCTGTCGGCAAGGTGATATTGGCAATCCGGCGATGTCCTTCATCGATCAGGAATCGCGTCAAATCATAGGATCCTTGCTCGTCATCCGGGACAACGGCGGGAAACCGACCTTCCGGATCAAAACAATTAACCAGTATCAGCGGACACCGTTTGAACTGCCGTTTGATGTTCACCGGCTTGTGATAAAACGTTGCATGAATGATGGCTTCGGTTTTTTGCTGCCGAAACCGGTCAGTTAATTGCTCAAAGGCTTTTTCGCTCTCACGAGTCTCGCCGATGAGAAGGAGTTTTCCGTGCTCTTCGCACACCGATTGCACGCCCTGGACGATTTCGTAAGAGAAAGGCGTCGTCGTCAGGTTCTCGGCAATCAGGCTGACGATGTCGGTGCTTTGACCGCGCAGGGTTCTTGCCGCAGCTGACGGATAGAACTCGAGTTCTTCCGCAGCACGCTCAATCTTCTCGGCGGTCTTGGCGCTAATGCCCTCGTAGCCGGACAGAAAGCGCGACACGGTTTTGACTGAAATGCCTGCTCGTTCTGCTACGTCCCGAATAGTCGCCATAAGGCTCCTTGTGGTTGGCCCGCGTGGCCGGAAAAGTTGCAAGAATAAGATTTCCGAGTACTATGCACAAATGTCTAACGAAAGACAAATTGCAATATCGCATTGAACCCGAATCGATCGAAAACGTTCGAGTTCATTATAAAACAATAACTTAACTTAGGCTTTCGAAATGGCCGTTTGGGACAAGGAAATACCAACGATGGCAAACACTGCCAAGGCGCTGTACCGGGAAAAACACCGACCAGGATTCCACTTCTCACCGCCTGAGAATTGGATCAATGATCCGAACGGGCTTGTCTGGTACGACGGCCTTTACCACCTGTTCTACCAATACAATCCGTACGACAAAGTCTGGGGCGCCATGCATTGGGGCCATGCGGTAAGCAGGGACCTTGTTCATTGGGAGAATCGACCCGTTGCCTTGAACGCTGATCATGACGGCCTCGGCTTCGTATTCTCTGGAAGTGCATTCGTAGACTGGAATAACACTTCGGGCTTTCAGAATGGTGAGCATCCGCCGCTCATCGCCATGTTCACGCATCACTCCAAGTTTGACGAGCAAACGCAAAGCCTGGCCTTTAGCACCGACGGCGGCACGAACTGGCAAATGTACGAAAGCAATCCGGTAATCGAGAATCCGGGAATTGCCGATTTCCGTGACCCGAAAGTGTTCTGGTGCGATAAGAGTGAGCTGTGGATCATGGCTCTCGCCGCCGGCGCGGTTATCAAATTCTACAGCTCGAGCAACCTGCGAAAGTGGCAGTTCCTCTCTGACTTCGGCAAGGGAATCGGCACGCATGGTGGCGTTTGGGAGTGTCCCGACTTGTTTGAATTATGCGTCGACGGAACCGACGAGACCCGTTGGGTGTTACTCGTCAGCATCGGGTCCGGCGCGCCAAACGGCGGCTCGGCAACGCAATATTTCATTGGCGACTTTGACGGTTGCAAGTTTGTTCCCGACCACACGCAAGTCTTATGGATGGACTACGAGATCGGAG
>JBCAZN010000314.1:0-3765 GCA_038533035.1 Pseudomonadota bacterium | reverse complement strand
GAGATACCGGCGCTGATTGAAGAATTGCATGTGTGTCTGCAAGAGGTAATTCGCAAGCCTGGTGCTCGTTCCACAACTGGTTCGTTCTTGAGCGGCGGACTAGACAGTTCGAGTATATCCGGGACGCTTGCTCGTGTCTCTGATACGGCGGCCAAAACATTCTCTGTCGGATTTGGCGACAACGAATATGACGAATTGAAGTTTGCGCGTATTGCCATAGAGGAATTTGAATGTGACTCATTCGAATACCAAATGACTCCGCAAGACATAGTCAATGTGTTCCCGAAAATCGCCGCTCAATTTGACGAGCCTTTCGGCAACTCGTCAGCCGCACCGACCTACTTTTGCGCCAAACTAGCGGCAGACAACGGTGTGTCCGATTTGCTCGCTGGTGATGGTGGTGACGAAATATTTGGCGGTAACGAGCGTTATGTTCGGCATCGAATTTTCGAATTTTACAACCGGCTCCCGGGGTGGCTTAGAACAGGCCTAATTGAACCAGCGACGCGACTGGTTCATCCGGATAGCAGGGTCATGCCCTTGAGAAAGGCGCGAAGCTACGTTGATCAGGCGCTGATTCCGCTTCCAGAACGATTTGAATCCTGGAATCTTGCGTATCGCGAGGGTAGTGAGCAAATGCTTACGACCCAATTCTCTGAATCGATAGACAAAGATGGGCCGTTTCAAATCATGCAGAGTGTTTGGAACGCTGCTCCCTCCGACGACTTGTTGGAAAAAATGTTGTGGTATGACTGGCACTTCACGCTGGCCGATAGCGATTTACGCAAAGTTGGAACGATGTGTGAGCTGGCCAATGTTCGGGTTTCCTACCCGCTTCTCAGCGATCCTATAGTTGCGCTATCGAATCGAGTTCATCCGAAAATGAAAATAAATGGTACAGATCTGCGTGTTTTCTTCAAAGATGCGATGAAGGGATTTTTGCCACCACAGATCATAAACAAGAAAAAACACGGATTCGGATTGCCCTTTGGACTATGGCTCAAGACCGACTCAAACTTGAGGGACCTAATCTATACGAACCTATCGGGCCTCAAGAAACGGCAAATAGTTCGCACAGATTTTATTGACAACGTTGTTCAGGCGCATCATGCGGGACATGCTTCTTATTACGGCTACATACTGTGGGACCTAGCTATGCTTGAAGCCTGGCTGGCGTGCCACGAAGACTCAGCGAGTATTGGCAATACTTAGAGGGAACGGTTTAGAAATAGGCCGATAACCAGAAGGTAAGGGACTTGATAACGCGAACCGAAAAAACACGGAAATTTGTTAAGGCAATTTGGCATCGCCTTGCGGTAAGAGACGTTCGATCTACACCTGTATTCATATTGGGTGAAATGCGATCTGGCACAAATATGCTGACAGATTGTCTGGACCGTTGTTGGCGAACAGCAACCTACAATGAAAGTGACGACGACGCGTTTGTCGGATATGCGTTGCGCGATGACGAGACCGTTATGCAGCTCGTGCAGAAGTCGCGAGCTAATTTTGTCGTATTCAAGTCATTGGCCGACTTGGCGAGAGCACGCGAATTGTTACGTTTGTTTCCGGATGCAAAAGTAGTTTGGATTTTTCGGAATTATCAGGATGTTGTTAATTCGGCGATGCGAAAGTGGACGGAGCACAACAAGTATTTGTCATATATTCTGAATGATCCGGAAAGGGCCGGGTGGAGGGCAAAAAACTTGCCGAAATCTCTTATTGAGAAAATTCGATTGCACTATGAACGAGGAATTAGCGATACGTCTGCTCGTGCGCTGATCTGGTACGTCAGAAATTCGATGTTTTTCGAGCAAAGTCTAGATAGCGCTCCAAATGTATGTTTAGTACGTTATGAAGACTTGGCGCAGTCGCCAGATCAAGAATTCGATCGTATTTTTCAATTCCTGAATCTTCCTCTTAGTCGCGCCTACTATTCGAGAGTATCTACGCGATCAATTCGCCGCGATAAATCCCCGGAGGTGGATGGCGAGATTGCTCGGCTTTGCGAGGATTTGCTGGATCGCATGAAAAATGAGATTCCTGCAAATAAAATCACGTGATTTCTGCAAAGAAGGTCAAGCAGGCAGCCAGGCAAGAAATCCGGGGCTGTCTAAGCCCGTTGCTGGTCAAAGCGCTCGGGCGCACCTATGACACGCGTGACGCGATTGTAATTTCCGGCTTCTTCAGAAGCGGTACGACTTGGTTGGCCGAGCTTGTTTCGAAATCTGCCAACGCGGGCATCGTTTTTGAGCCGTTTCATACTGACAACGTCTCATCTGCAAAAGCCGCTGGATTCACGTATAACAATTTTCGAAGCCCCGATGAAAATTGGGAAGAAGGCTTTCGTTATGTAGACAACGTATTGCGCGGAAAGATGCTAAATCGCTGGACGGCATCGCAAATCCCGGTCAGACAATCGGTCCAGATGCGTCGATTGGTGATTAAGCTCGTGGCATCAAATCAAATGCTGGTTTGGTTGGTTAATCACTTCGAAGTTCCAACCCCGGTCCTGCTGATTCGGCATCCTTGCGCAGTGTTGGCGTCTTGGATAAACCGCGGTTGGCGGCTGAACAACTGGATAATGAGGGATGAGAGGATGTTGGCATTTCATCCTGAGGTTTCCGAAATCCTCGATTCTCTAAGCGTTCCCGAGGAATTCTTCGCGGCGAAGTGGTGCATCGATCACTATGTTCCTTTGTCCAGCGCGGGCGAGCGCGACTTCAATATTGTTCCGTTTGAGAAAATGGTCGTCGAAGGTGCAGAGTATCTCGACACGGTGCTCAACTATTGGAATATTGAAATGCCGGACTTCGTACGAGACGAAATTCGCCGACCGAGTGACAAGGCTAGCGACCAATTGAGCAGCGACTACTCGTCTGCAGTTGGAGGTTGGAGGAATTCACTCACGGACCAGCAACAACAGCGAGTTTTGCGCGTTGTACGCGACTTCGGGCTTGATTTCTATAGTTCCGATGTCGAACCGGACTATGATCGCTTGTTCGGTTTGGAGCCAGTACGAAGTCGATGACGACCGTTTCTTACGCGCGAGTCGAAAAAGTGATTATTAGGCGCTAGTTGGAAGCGACGCCCAGCAGTATGTTCATATTATGGTCCCAGCGCCCAAGAAAGCGAAGCGCGCTGGTTTTGTCATTGCGGTGCGACCGGTGAATCTACGGCACTTATTCATCGCTGCTTTATTTAAGTGGCGATTGAGCCAGGAAGGATCCGAAAGTTGCTGGTTCGCTATCAGTTGAAAGACGAAACGGTCGCAGTTCTGCTCCTAGCGCGACTTTAATGCAATTATGCCGTACAAGCGGTACAAGATTCGATTTTTACTATCAAACTCGCGGCGCTAAGAGCTATGAAACCGGCGCGGTCAATACACTCCGGCTATGCCGCCGAAGTTGGCGCTCGGTAAAGCCATGATTTAGACTAATATGCGGAGCCAAATCTCATCGCGCATCTTGAGGATAGTCTGCTATGCATAGATGAAAACCTACTTGATAGTGCGATCCGGCTCATCGAAATTTGCGGAATAAACGTCATCCTTTGCGATAGTATATGCGGCGCTCCAATCGACAGCGTGATCAAGACTGGCAATCACAACGGCACCGAGCTGTGTCCGTGCCCGAAAATCGTGTTCATCGTGCTAGAAAATTCGAATGTTGCCAAGGTGAAGGTAGAGCTGTTGCAGATCACGGATTACGGTGACGATGTTGCGACGGTACCATGATAAAAATCGGTTCTCAGATAAGTCTGACG
>JBCAZN010000313.1:0-3773 GCA_038533035.1 Pseudomonadota bacterium | reverse complement strand
GCTTGCCGCTGGCGACGATCGATACGGCTCGACCACAATATTCTCGTCATCCGTCGACACCAGCGTGCCGCGGAATCGCCTGCGTCCCTCGATCGGAAAACGCATCTGTACCTTCACCGTTTCACCCTCGAAACGCTCAAAGTGAGCGGCCTTCGTCAGCTTCCGGTCCAGCCCCGGACTCGACACCTCGAGGTTGTAATTGCCCGGCACCGGGTCCTCGACGTCGAGCAGCGCGCTGACCGCAAGACTGACTTTTTCGCAGTCATCGAGATCGATACCGTCGGGTTTGTCGATCGTAAGACGCACCAGACCGCCCTTTCCCCCTAGCCGCGCCTCGACGTCGGCCAGTTCGTAACCGAGACGTTCCACCGTCGGTTCCAGCAGTTCTGTAAGTTCAGTCTCAGTCAAGAAAACAAACCTAAATTCATGTTTTAAAAACAAAAAATGGGCCAAAGGCCCATTACTAACCTGCGCGTTGTGGCCGCCCGGTCGTGTCCCCCGGACAACAAAAAACCCCTGATCGGGGCCTTCCTCCGCCAAGACAACAGCGGTGCGCGGGCGCGATTATAAGGCATCGCACCGCCGCCAGCAACGGCTTAAGGGCAGTATTTTCGGGGGCTGTCAGCCCCCGAAAATCAGGTTAATGAGTGATCGGCCTACCCGCCGAGAAGCGCCGCCAGACCGAAGTCGAATTTCGCATCAACGCCGAGCAACAGTGTGATGGCGACGGCGGCCGGCGCGAGCCATTTGCAGAAGAAATGCCAGAACGAGAACATGCCGTCACTCGTATTGCTGAGCTCCGAACGCATGATGTTGCGCGGTACGGCCCAGCCGACAAACGTGGCAATCAGGAAGCCGCCGAGCGTAATCATGACGCTGCCGCTGAAGAAATCGAGCCAGTCGCTCAGTCCCGACACGGTAATCGCCATCACTCCGACGACCCAGACGATGGCACCCGGGATAAGAGCGGCCTTGGGCCGGCTCAAACCATATTGCTCGACGCCGATCGTTGTCGACGACAGCAGCAGTGATATTGATGACGTCAGCGCTGCTATGAACGCAAGGAAGAAGAACAAACCGCCAATGATCAGGCCGCCCGGCATCCCGGAGAAAATCGCCGGCAGCGCGTTAAATATGAGTCCCGCCCCGGCGGCCGGGTCCAGACCAAATGCGAAAATAATCGGGAAAATCATGAGACCGGCGATGACGGCAACAAACGTGTCAGCGCCAGCAATGACCGCAGCGCTGTTGCCGATGTTCTCATCTTTCGACAGGAACGAACCGTAGGTAATCATGATGGCTGCGCCCACGCCGACCGAGAAAAACGCCTGGCCCATGGCAGCCAGTACCGTCAGCGGTGTCAGTTTCGAGAAGTCCGGTGCAAACAGGTAGGAGATTGCGCGACCCGCGTCGCCCGTGACCAGCGCATAAACACACAGGCCTGCCAGCATCACGAAGAAAATCGGCATCAGAATGGTGACGACGCGCTCGATGCCGCCGTGCAGTCCCTTCGAGACGACAAACACGGTAATCACCATAAACAACGTATGCCAGCCGATCGCATGCGCGGAACCGGAGTACAGCGACAGCGTCGCTGCGCCGGCGCTTGGGTCGCCGCCAACGAACTCGCCGCTGAACGTCATGACCGAGTAGGCGAGCACCTGGCCCGCGATAACGCTGTAGGTCGTCAGGACCGTCAGGGCCGCCAGCGTGCCAACCCAGCCTGCAATACTCCATTTAGGCGAACTGCCACTGTCTTTGGCCAGCTGCTTGATAGAGCCGACCGGAGACAGGCCCTGGTGGCGACCGACCGCCAGTTCCGCCATGAGGATGGGGTAGGCAACCAGCGCTACACAAAGAAAATACACGAACACGAATGCCGCACCGCCGTTCTGGCCTGTCTGGAACGGGAATCGCCAGAGATTGCCGAGTCCGACAGCCGAACCGATGGCGGCCATCAGGAATGCGAAGCGAGAAGTCCACTGAGTCGTCGCAACAGCCATGAATTATTCTCCTTGTTGGCGGTTTTGCGATAAAGCGAGGGCTTAATAATAGCGGAATGTGACGAAAAGATGTGTCATGACCTGAACTCCCGCGTGATTTCAGACGCGCCCCTCGGCAGTATTGGCGTGCATACAAGCAGAGGATTCGCGTCGTGAGTGACCAATTTCCCGGACCCAAGACCCTGGCAGCCCTGCAACGGGGTATTCCGCTGTTCAAGAACGGCCTGCGCTTCGACACCGAGATGGAGCGCGCGGGACGGCGCGGATTTCGGCCGGTGCGACAGATAGTCATCGACCGGGCTGAAGGCGATTACGTCTGGGACCTCGATGGCAAACGCTATATCGACTTCCAGAACGGCTGGGCCACGAACCCGTTGGGCAACTGTCACCCGGAAATTCTGGAAGTCGTTGAGGCGACCAATCGGCGCATCGGCTTTCATTACGATCATCCGATGCGTTACGAGCTGGCGGAAATGCTGGCGGACATCATGCCGTCCAAAGCGCTGCCACGAACCAACTACGAAGTCTCCGGCACCGAAGCCGCAGAAGCGGCTGTGCATCTCGCGCTAACGCATACGAAGCGACGCTACATCATCACGTTCACCTCGTCGTTCCATGGCAACGGTCTCGCAACGAAACTACTGAGCGGTATCAGCGGCGACTACAGTACCTACCTCGAAGGCTGGGGCGGCGGTGCAATAAAGGCGCCCTACCCGTACAGCGAGCGTATACCGGCCGACATGGATGAAGCGCAATACACCGAGTATTGCCTGTGGTACCTCGACAATCACATTCCGTCGCATGTCGCGGCTCGCGACAACATCGCGGGCATCATGGTTGAGCCGGGATTAGCGGAAGGCGGCAACTGGATCCCGTCGACGCGTTTTCTGCAGGGTATTCGCGAAATCTGTGACAAGAATGACTGGCTCATGATTTCAGACGAGGTTCTGACCGGTGTTGGACGCACGGGTCGGATGTGGGGTATCGAACATTACGATGTCGTTCCCGACATCCTCGTCTATGGCAAGAATCTGTCGGGCGGTATAGCACCGCTTTGCGGTATCTCAGCGCGTGACGACATCCTCGGCGACAACACCAAATTCTCATCAGGTTCTACGTTCGCCGGCATGCCGGCCGGCTGTGCCGCCGCGATCAAGACGCTCGAGATACTCGAGCGCGACAACATCGTCGAACATGCGCATCGACTGGGTGGGATAGCCGCGGATGTGATGAGTGGCTGGGAGTCCTTCGACATAGTTCGCCAGGCACGCGGTAACGGACTGTTGCTTGGCGTCAGCTTCGGTAAACCGCAGTCAGCAGACGCCGAAGAGAAAGACTGGTGGACGGCGCGTGCCGTGCGCGGAAAGATGCTCGAAAACGGCGTCTGGGCAATCTCTGACCGGGAAGACACGATTCGCATGTACCCGGCCCTGAACATGGACGAAACCACCTTGCGCGAAGGCCTGCAGATAATGGAAGACGCCATCAGCCACGTCACTGAGCACGGACACGAAGAAGGCGATGCGGTGTCGTACCCGAGCGGCGTTGCCGGGTTCTAGGCGGCGCAACAACCGTGGCCAGTTCCCGTAAAAACTTCGTGGTAATCGGCGGCGGGATTAACGGGCTGGTCGCTGCAAATTACGTGCGCAGAGCCGGCCACAATGTCACCCTGCTTGAGTCGAAAGAACGTGTCGGCGGCGCCTGTGTTTCCGCAACCGCAGAAATAGCCGGCCAGTTGCAAGACTACGCGCTCGGTGCATCGACGCTTGG
>JBCAZN010000312.1:0-3785 GCA_038533035.1 Pseudomonadota bacterium | reverse complement strand
TTTGCGCTTCAACGAGCTTGAGCATCCGGTCGCATTGCAGCTCGGCGGCAGTGATCCCGACCTCATGGCGAGTGCGACTCGAAAGGCCAGCGAGTATGGTTATGACGAGATCAACATCAACGTCGGCTGTCCAAGCGATCGAGTTCAGAGCGGCCAGTTTGGCGCGTGCCTGATGGCCTCGCCGGATCGGGTCGCTGAATGCTTTCGTGCCATGAGCGCCGAAACCGACATACCCGTGACCATCAAATCGCGAATTGGTATCGACGATAACGACAGTGCGGAGTTTCTGCTTGCCTTCGTCGATACGCTTGCCGACGCCGGTTGCCGCAAGTTTGTCATTCATGCGCGCATTGCGATTCTCGAAGGATTGAGTCCGAAAGAGAACAGAACAATCCCGCCGCTAAACTACGATCGCGTTTATCGCTTGAAGGAAAACTTCCCTGAACTGGAAATCGCGATCAATGGCGGCCTGGCCACGATCGCTGACGTCGAGACCGCACTAGCGCACGTTGATGGCGCAATGATCGGTCGCCAGGCCTACCATCAGCCGTATTTCCTGGCCGAACTGGAACACCATTTCAACCGATCGGCCGCCGTGCCAAAGCGCGATACGGTCGTCGAAAACATGCTGCCGTATATCGAAAGTGTGCTCGCGGATGGTGAGCCGCTGGGGCGTGTGACGCGTCACATGCTGGGCCTGTATGCCGGCCAACCGGGCGCACGCGCATGGCGGCGCTACATTTCCGAGCACGCCTATCGCGACGGCGCGGGAACTGAAGTACTGGTGAACGCACTAAATCAGATGCCGGCAGCCGCCTGACGACGCAATTGCTATGGCATTAGCGTCATAGGCAGCTACAATGCGCGATCCTGAACGAACAACTTGAGCGACCAACGAATGACCGCTAGCCCTGACCGCAAACTGACAATGGCCGAACAGGCCGATAAACACGAGCTCTATGAAATCTCGGTACAGAATGTCGAGAACGAAATCGAGTTTCTGCAAACCACCTTCAAGTCATTGACCGGCCGTACTGCTTACCTGTTCCGCGAGGACTTTTGCGGTACAGCAGCGGCATCCTGCGAATGGGTACGCCAGGGACCGGAATACCAGGCAATCGGCGTCGACATCGACGCTTCAGTACTGGAGTGGGGCCGCCGGAATCGCGTCAGCAAACTGGACGCCGAGGGTCAGGCGCGAGTCAGCCTGATTGAGTCCGATGTCATGACGGTCGAAACGCCCAAAGTTGACCTGTTGGCGGCCTTTAATTTCAGCTACTTTATTTTTGACACGCGGGATTCGCTACGCGCCTATTTCAAGCGCGCTTTTGACGGCATCAAGGATGACGGCGTTTTCTTCTGCGATATGTTCGGCGGGCCCGAGGCGCAGGAAGAGACCAAGGAGAAGACCAAGCACAAGAAGCATGGCTTTACCTACGTCTGGCACCAGGCCAAGTTTCACCCGGTCACGAATTTCATTCGCTGCCACATCCATTTTCACTTCAAGGACGGCTCGAAGATGAAAAAGGCGTTCACCTACGAGTGGCGTCTGTGGTCAGCCTCCGAACTTCGCGAACTGCTGCTTGAGGCAGGTTTTCGCAAAGCGACGGTCTACTGGGAAGGCGAGGACGAGGACGGCGAGGGCAACGGCGAATTTACGCCGGATGAGAAAGGCGAGGCCGATCTTGCCTGGATTGCGTACATCGTTGCAGAGAAATAGATCAAGAAATAGTAGTATTATTAATTGCTTGTGGCGCAAAGTTTAAATTCCAGATATGGCTAGAGACCTTGAAGTAGCGATTGTGTTCGCCGACGTTGTCGGCAGTACGCAGTTATACGACAAGTTCGGCGATACCAAGGCCAGCGAGACGGTCGCGGCGTGTCTCGACATCATGAAAGACGCGACCTACCAGTTCAACGGCACGGTCATCAAGACGATCGGCGACGAGGTTATGTCCACCTTTCCGACGGTTGATGAAGCGATGGGCGCCGCGGTCATGATGCAGACCCGCATTACAGCCGCAGGCAAGAAAGACGGTGGTGTGCCCGTGTCCATTCGCATCGGTTGCCATTTCGGCCCGGTCGTCCAGGAACAAAACGATATCTTCGGCGCCGCTGTGCACACGGCAAACCGCATGACGTCGCAGGCGAAGTCAAAGCAGATCGTCATTTCCGGGTTTACGGTCGAAAACATGAGCCCCGAACTGCGCAACCAGACGCGCCAGATAGACGTTGCGACCGTGCGTGGCCGGCTCGATGAGGTCGCGCTGTTCGAACTTGTCTGGCAGCCTGAAGAGGCGACCAGCATGCTGCCCACGCTTGAGTGGGAGAACAAGGATCGTCGCGCGTCGAAATTACTGCTGAACTTCCGCGACACCACGGTCGAGGTCTCGGACCAGCGCAAGAGCATCAACATCGGGCGCGCCGACGACAACGACCTCGTCGTCAAGGGTAATCTTATCTCGAGGATTCACGCCAAGATCGAGATGCGGCGCGGCAAGTTCCTGCTTATCGACCAGAGCACTAACGGCACATTCCTGCAGAACGTGCAGGGCAACGAAACTTTCGTGCGGCGTGACATGACCGAGCTTGGCGGAGAGGGCACGATCGGGCTTGGCCGGGCTGAAGCACCCGGCTCAAACCTGGCCATCTATTTCAAGACGATGGAGTAGGCGCTAGCCGAGCTCGGCGGCGATACGTTCCTGTTGACGCTTCAGGGCACGCGGTAAGCGCTCGCCATACGACTCAAGGTATTCACCGACCGCCTGCATCTCAGCGCGCCACTGATCGGCGTCAATACTGGTCAGCGCATTGAGGTTCTCGGCAGTGATGTCGAGATCCGTTATATCAATGTCGTCAGGCTTGGGCAGGTAGCCAATTGCCGTTTCTACGGCATCGACGCGGTTTTCGCAGCGCTCGATTATCCATTGCAGTACGCGCAGGTTTTCGCCGAAGCCAGGCCACAGAAAATCCCCCTCGGCGTTCTGACGGAACCAGTTAACGTGGAAAATTCTTGGCAGTTTGTCGAGGCGCTCGCCGAACGACAGCCAGTGCGACCAGTAATCAGCGAAGTTGTAGCCGCAGAACGGTTTCATCGCCATCGGGTCGCGGCGGACGACGCCGACTTCGCCAATATTGGCGGCGGTTGTCTCCGAGGCGACGCCGGCACCGACCAGCACGCCATGCTCCCAGCTTGTTGCTTCGTAGACGAGCGGCGCCAGTTCCTTGCGACGGCCGCCGAAAACAATCGCCGCAATGGGCACGCCCTCGGGCGCTTCAGCAAGCGTCGAATAACTCGGGTTGTTGGAGGCTGCGACCGTAAAGCGAGAGTTCGGATGCGCGGCCTTGCCGTTGTTCGCATCAAACTCGCGGCCCTGCCAGTCGCGTGCCGGCGTACCGTCTGTCTTGCCTTCCCACCACGGCTCGTTGTTCCCGGTGACCGCAACATTCGTGAATATCGCGTCGTGCGTAATCATGTCGTTGGCGTTTTTGTTGGTCTTTTCGTTGGTGCCGGGTACGACACCGAAGTAGCCCGACTCGGGATTAATGGCACGCAGCTGGCCATCCTCGTCCGGGTGCAGCCAGGCGATATCGTCGCCCAGTGTCCAGCCCTTCCAGCCGGGCAACGAGTCGGGCGGAATCAGCATGGCGAGATTGGTTTTGCCACAGGCCGACGGGACTGCGCAGGCAATGTAGTGGGTTTCGCCTTTCGGGCTCTCGAGTCCGACTATCAGCATGTGCTCGGCGAGCCAGCCTTCCTGGCGGGCCTGGAAACTGGCGATTCG
>JBCAZN010000311.1:0-3798 GCA_038533035.1 Pseudomonadota bacterium | reverse complement strand
GTGGCTTCACCACTGTGCGTGATGCCGGTGGAACCCTGCCGTTGCCATCGATGACCGTGGCACCCTCAGGCGCATCGATAGTGGTGCTCGAGATTTTGGCGATGCGACCGTCATCCACGAGGACGTTGCCCGCGCTGAGTTCTGCATCGACACCATTAAAAATGCGTACGTCATTGATCAGTACGGTGTCAGCACCGGCCGTTGCAGCCAGTAATAATGCGCTTACTGCGATAAGGATTCGCATCGGTCAACTCCCCCTTTTCAAATTTGCTTGCATCATACCGCGTCGCCAGCAGCGGCAATCATCATATGGCGATGGTCTCGTGTTCGCGTCTGTGAAAGACCACGTCCAACCCGATTTTCATCGCAATCAGCAATAGCAGACCCGGCAGCGGCTGACCCATCGTTGTCACGAAGAACCCACCGGCCAGTAACGCGATATGGGTAATGATCATTCGCCGGTAGGGTTGCGTCATTGCCCTGGCGCCCGTCAGTAGATTGCGTTCATCACTGCCAAGAAAATTCGCGATATACGACCAGCCGTGTGAGACGAAGAGTGCCGCGATGGCGATCAGCGTCGGCGGGTTAAGAAAGGCAGCCAGAAAGTGCTCAGGGTCTGTTGCGTTGCTGGCTTGCCCCTCAAACGCGTTCGAAAACAAGGCAAACAAAACCATGAGATGTCCCATCATGAAGCCACCGTAGTGCACCGTGAAAAATGCGGCGACAAACAAATTCCCTGTGCTGACGAACAATCTCAGGATGCCGAAAATGCCAATGACGACGTTCTCGCACCAAAACAAAAGCATGACGTAGAAGACGTCCCAGTCCAGAAAAAGGACCCCAAAAACGGGTACCAGGTTCGCCACAACAAGGAGGATAATCGACACGCGCAAACGCGGGTTTTCCGACATTAGCCACATCCCCTTTATAACCAATAACTTATGCGCGTCGAGTCTACAGTAAATTATGGCCTGGACGTGCGTTAGAATAAGCGCTCATCAGGCTGGCCCAATAATAAGCCAATCAACCGCCAGTCTAAGGGAGTTCTCAATGGACAAAAAATTCCTGATCTCGTGGGTCGCCGCGTTTGTCGTCTGGATGCTGGGCAGTTTTGCCGTGCACGGTGCGTGGTTGAATAATGACTACGGTCAGTTGCCGCACATGATGCGCACGCTGGAGGATCAAGAAGCGCTCATGCACTTTATGCTCCTCGCCCATGTCCTCATGGCCGGTGCGTTTGTCTGGATCTATCAGCGGGGCAATGAGGCCAAATCCTGGATGCAACAAGGCGTGCGATTCGGCCTGGCGATCGCGTTCATGGCCGTCATTCCTACTTACATGATTTACTACACCGTGCAGCTGATGCCGGGCGCACTGGCGGTCAAACAGATTGTCGGCGACACCATCGTGGTTGTTGTCGTGGCATTGGTGACGGCGTTCCTGAACCGGCGCACCGAGTAACGAACAGAGGGCGGAGCTATAGTGAGCTCCGCCCTGCTCGCCAACCGCACTCCGCTATTTTTTGTTCGCGGACACAGTCATGTCCGAACGATTGCGCTCGACCGTTCGTTCGCCGATGCCTTTCACCAGCGACAGGTCTTCTACGCTGCGAAATGGGCCGTGTTTTTTGCGGTACTCAACGATTGCTTTTGCCTTCGCCAGGCCAATACCCGTGAGTTCGGCGGAGATGGTCTCCGCATCCGCGGTATTGATGTTGACCGGCGCAGCGAGTGCCAGCACAGGGGTAAACAGGACGGCGCACGCCGCCAGGGTCCTCAAAAATTTCATTGTGTGCTCCTTCACGTTACGGAGCGAAGAGCGTAGGACTTTCGAACACCGCAGGCTGCGGCAGAAACTTGGCAATTCTCAGCGATTCGTGATGCTGTGTTGCAAAACGGTATCGAACTGCACGCGCGACGCGGGACGCTGCGTTTCCCAGTTGCGGCAGCTCGGGCACTGCCATAGCAGTCGTTGGCTCGAAAAGCCACACTCCTGGCACTGATAGCGCGGCGTCGCCGCTGCCAGTTTGGACAATGCGCTGCGAACCTTGGCAAGCGCTTCATCGTGCGAACCGTCCTTGGCCTCGATCAGCTGCTGAAGCTCGATAAACTCGCCCAGTGTCGGCTCATTGAGCATGTATTCCTCGACACACTCGTCAATCACCGCAATTCCACCAAGGTCATTAACGATTGCGGTATAGGCGACGAGCGAGCTCATGTCCGGATTTTTCCTGATCATCGAACGCAATGCATGGTCAAGATCGGACTCGGCGTTTTCGCGTCGATAGATTGTTACGATTTCAGGCAGTGCTTCTGCAATCAGGTAAGTGTTCTCGTCGATAATGCGGTGATACAGCTTGAGCGCCGTCTTGTTGTCGCCGGTATCACGGGCTATATGAGCACGCGTTAACGCACCCCGCATTGTCCTCGGCCGACCCGATTGTGCCTTCTTGACGTATGCCCGCGCGGCCGTGAAATCGCCATTGGTGGCAGCAGACTCGGCCAACTCGCAGTAGTAATGTGCAATCTGCAAAGCCAGCGATTTGCCACCGAGCACCTCGAGCCGCTGGCCGGCGTCGATCGCCTTTTCCCAATCACGCTCCTGTTCGTAAATGCTGCATAGTGATTCCAGTGCCTGCACCTGGTAGCGCGATCCCTGCGCGAGCCGCCGGAACAGCTTTTCGGCGCGATCCAGCAGCCCGGCCGCCAGGTAGTCCTTGGCAAGCGAGTACAACGCCTGGTCGCGCTGCTCAGACGCAAGATCCGGACGCGCAATAATGTTCTGATGGATCCGGATCGCGCGATCGACCTCGCCGCGGCGCCGAAACAGGCTGCCGAGCGCGAAGTGAGTCTCAATCGTCTTGTCATCGACCCGCACCATCTCGAGGAAGTGCTCGAGCGCCTGGTCGGTCTGCTCGTTGAGCAGGAAGTTCAGCCCTTTCAGGTAGTCGATGTTGAGCGGCGGCGGCGCGTCTTCCTCGTCCCGCTCGCCGAAACGACCCATCGCCCAGCCGGCCGCGGCCAGCAACAGGAACAGCCCTGCAAGTAAAAAGGTGGATTCAGTCGGCATCGCTAAGTGGCAGGCTCCGGAGGCTGCTCACCTCATTCTCGGACAACTTCAACGAACGCTTCAACATGCGGCGCTCGTTAGCCACTTTCAATGCATAAAGCCCCATGCACAAAACGCCAAACAGCCAGCCGACGGCAAATGCACCGACAAAGGCCAGCGCGACCGGAACGTTGTATTCCCAGTCCAGCAGTTTCAACGAAATGTCACCGGGGTTACCGGCGGTAAAGATCACCATTGCTGCAAAGATCAGGACGATCAGCAGCACCAGGCCTATACGTTTAAGGATAGTCAATTCTTGATCGGAAAGTGCCGGCTGGCATTCACGCGTTCACGCAGGTCCTTGCCGGGCTTGAAGTGCGGGACATACTTTCCAGAGAGTGCGACCGCTTCACCGGTCTTGGGATTCCTACCAATCCTTGGCGGACGATAGTGCAGCGAAAAGCTGCCAAAGCCGCGAATTTCAATTCGCTGTCCCTTCGCGAGGGAATCGCTCATCAGGTCTAGTAGGTGCTTGACCGCGAGTTCAACATCCTTCGCTGGAAGGTGTTTTTGCTTGCGGGAGATGGCTTCTATTAGTTCTGATTTTGTCATTAACCCTTGCGCCCCGTATCGCTTTCTCAGCGTAACCCACGGATATTAAAGGTAATAGTAGCCCAGACCGCACGGTCTGGGCTACCCTTTTTACTTATTATTTGCTTCCGCCGGACATCTTTTCCTTCAGAAGCTCGC
>JBCAZN010000310.1:0-3803 GCA_038533035.1 Pseudomonadota bacterium | reverse complement strand
CATCTGCGACCTCGCAGACAGGTACGACGCCATGACGATGATCGATGACTGTCACGCGGCCGGTTTTCTCGGCGAAAAAGGACGTGGCACGCACGAGTACTGCGATGTCATGGGGCGTATCGACATCATCACCGGGACGCTCGGCAAAGCGCTTGGCGGTGCCTCGGGCGGTTACACATCCGGTCGCAGGGAAATTGTCGGCTGGTTACGGCAGCGCTCGCGCCCTTACCTGTTCTCGAACTCGGTCGCGCCGATGATCGCAGCATCTTCAATCGCGGTGCTCGACCTGCTCGAACGCGACAATTCGCTGCAACAGCAGCTGCACGACAACGCCGCGCATTTTCGCGGGAAAATGACCGAGCGCGGCTTCGATCTTAAGCCGGGAAAGCATCCGATCATTCCGGTGATGCTCGGCGACGCCAAACTTGCGTCTGAAATGGCCGACAAGCTGCTCGCCAAAGGTGTGTACGTGATCGGCTTTTCTTTTCCCGTCGTGCCACGCGGCGAAGCCCGCATTCGCACACAAATGTCGGCCGGCGTGTCGCGACGACAACTCGACCAGGCAATCGACGCGTTTACCGACGTCGGTAGTGAACTAGGCGTCATTTAGGGAATGCTATGAAAGCTCTCGTAAAAGCCAAAGCCGAGCGCGGCATATGGATGGACGATATCGAGACGCCGGGTGTCGGTCACAACGACGTCCTTATCCGGGTCAGCCGCACGGCAATCTGCGGCACCGATATTCACATCTTCAAGTGGGACGAATGGGCACAGAACACGATTCCTGTGCCGATGGCGGTCGGTCACGAATTCAGTGGCGAGATCGTCGAGAAAGGCATCGAGGTGCGCGGCTTCGAAATCGGTGACCGCGTCTCGGCCGAGGGTCACATCACCTGCGGGGTCTGCCGCAATTGTCGCGCCGGACGTCGACATCTGTGCATGAATACGGTCGGCGTTGGCGTCAATCGCGCCGGCGCATTTGCCGAGTACATCGCGGTGCCGGCTTTCAATGTTTTTAAACTGCCGGATTCAATTTCGGACGATATGGCCAGCATTCTGGACCCGCTTGGCAACGCAACCCACACCGCATTGTCGTTTGACCTGGTTGGTGAGGATGTGTTGATCACCGGCGCCGGTCCGATCGGCATCATGGCGGTTGCCATCGCCAGGTTTGCAGGCGCACGCCACGTCGTGATCACGGACGTCAATAATTACCGGCTCGAGCTCGCCAAAAAAATGGGTGCGACACGTGCGATCAACGTCGGCGAGACCACCATCGACGAGACCATGAAGGACCTCGGCATGGTTGAGGGGTTCGACGTCGGTATGGAAATGTCCGGCAATCCGCAAGCGTTCCGCGACATGCTGCGCACGATGCATCACGGCGGCAAAGTTGCCCTGCTCGGCATCCCGCCGACCGATACGGCGATCGACTGGAACAATGTCATCTTCAAGGGGCTCCAGATCAAGGGCGTCTACGGCCGCGAAATGTTTGAAACCTGGTACAAGATGTCGAGCATGCTGCAGAGCGGGCTCAACATGGAGCCTGTGATTACGCACCATTTCGACGTCGACGACTACCTGCCGGCATTCGAACTCATGGAGTCCGGTCAGTCCGGCAAGATCATACTGAACTGGCACTAGGGCCTGATAACAGGCCCTAGTTAATTTCGCAGAAGCAGTGCGAGTAGGTGTGCATCGGATCGTTGAACTGCGCGATCCGCGACAACGCCTCGTCAACACGCGTCGCAAACACGTCCAGTGACGACGGCGGGCGCACGAACGCCGCAGGATCGAGTCCTACTGATTCAGCCGTGGCGAGCAAGTCGAGAATCATTTGCTCGGTCGGCGACGGCTCGGTCGCAATCTCAAAAACACCGTATTCGTCGCTCTCGAGTCCAGCGAGTTCAGCCGCTGCGGCGACGGCATACTCATAATCACCCAGCTCGTCGATGAGCCCGTGTGCCAGCGCATCTTCGGCGATCCAAACCTGTCCCTGGGCGACGCGATCAACCGCATCCTTTTCCATGCCGCGCAGTTCGGCAACATTACTGATGAAGTCGTCGTAGATATCGTTAACCGAGAGTTGCAACACCTGCTTCATTGATTCCGACATTTCGCGGTCCGGTCGCAGCTGACCAGCCCACGGCGTTGTTCCCACACCGTCGGTCGCCATGCCCACAACGTCCAATGACCTGTGGTAGGTCGGGAACATTGCAAACACGCCGATCGAACCTGTAATTGTCGACGGGTTGGCGATGACCTTGTCGGCCACGACGGAAATCCAATAGCCACCGGACGCCGCTACGCTGCTCATCGATGCGATGACAGGCTTGCCGGCTTCACGTAGCGCGTTAACTTCGTGCGCGATCACTTCCGAGGCGAACACGCTGCCACCGCCGCTATCGACCCGCAGCACCACTGCCTTTACCGATTCATCTTCAAGCGCTCGTCGCAACAAGGCAGCCGTCGAATCGCCGCCAATACTTCCGGGGGCCTGGCTGCCATCAAGAATGCTACCAACAGCAACGATCACCGCGACGTTTTCGTCACGACGACCGTCGTCACCCAGCAAACGTCGTTCCGCCAGATAGCTGCTTGCGCCAACCGATGAATACGTCGTGTTGTCCTGGGACGATTCACCCGCATGAGTTTTAAGGAGGTCGCGCAGTTCGGCCCGACCAATGAGTCCGTCAACCAGGCCCGCCTGCAACGCCGCCTCTGCAAGATCGCCGCCCGCACCCTCTACCTTGGCAACGAAGTCCTGGGCGAAGCTGTCGGTGGTACCAGGCTCGAAGTCGCGCGCTGTATCAACCTCCTGGTGGTAAATCGTCCAAAGCCGGTTCACGAGCCGGGTACGCGATTCGCGATCCTCAGGCGACATGCCCATGCGCGTATAGGGCTCCACAAACGACTTGTGCGTGCCAAC
This sequence comes from Pseudomonadota bacterium, assembly GCA_038533035.1. GTDB lineage: Bacteria > Pseudomonadota > Gammaproteobacteria > Steroidobacterales > Woeseiaceae > UBA1847. The sequence continues at coordinate 874 of JBCAZN010000310.1, read as the reverse complement.
GCGGAACACGTTCCAATCCACCTGCACCGTGTCAATCAGTTCCTTGTAATAGGTCCGGTAGGAGCCGAATCCCTGCAGGAATACGACACCCTTCGGATGCATATAGACTTCATCTGCATGCGCGGCCAAAAAATAGCCCGCCTGCGTGAAAAAGTCGGCACTGGCGATAACCGGCTTGCCGGATGTTTTGAATTCCTCGATTGCCGCCGCGACGCGCTGCAGTTTGCTGAGGCTGGCAGAACCCAGGCCGCTGACTTCGAGATGCACAGCCGTGATGCGATCGTCGTCTCGCGCCAGTTGCAGGGCCTCGATGACGTCCTGTACGAGCGTCTGTTGCGACGCGTTTCCGAGTATCTCGGACACGGCAAGGTCGAACGGGTCACCATCCAGCTGCTCGACGAGTGAGCCCGCGGGCTGTATGAGCAACGCGGCTTTGTCCGGCAGGCCGCCGCTCGACGAAGACATCGCGGCAACAAAGCCAAAGAAGATGATCAGCAAAAGCACAAGATGCAGGACCTTGCGAATACTGTCGAGCCCTCCCCAGAGGGCAGATAGGGTTCGACTTAAAAGGCTTTTGTTTTCCATTTTTGACTCGCTTTAGTCCCGGCTAACCGCCAAGGAACAAGAGTGACAGTTTCGGCCAGAACGTTATCACGATGACCGACAACATCAGAATAATAAGGAATGGGAACGTTGCCGAATAGACATGCATGATCGGCTTTTCAAACCGATAGCTTGCGATGAACAGGTTCAGACCCACCGGCGGCGTCAGGTAGCCCAGTTGCATGGCCGCCAGGAACACAATACCGAGATGCACTTCGTTGACGCCAAATCCGGCCGCAATCGGCAGGATCAGCGGCACGACCAGCACAAT
>JBCAZN010000309.1:0-3826 GCA_038533035.1 Pseudomonadota bacterium | reverse complement strand
CTCGTTGACGAGCAGGAACCCGAAGCGGGTTGGCAGGGATTGGCCGGTAGGCTGGTTCATAAGCTCATGCGACATCAAACGTCGCATTCAGAGTATATGGCTACCTAGCCGAACTCAATATCGTGGTCCTGTCCCGCGTGTCTGAGCCACTGCATGAGGTAGTCCGAAAAACTGCGACGAACGATGATCGTGTACTCGATTTCTGCTGCCCTGTCGAGCAAAATACCGGCTTTGCCAAGCCCCGTCTGCGCACAGGCACCGACAGCAAAGCGCTCCAGGTCCAGGGTGCATCCCTTGGCAAGTACCTCCGCTACTTCACTGCCGCGCAAACTGATCGCGACATTGCCGCCGCTCAGGTCATTCACGGCCGCGTGCATGGATGACAGTGCAGCATCGAGTTTAGGGAGTAATTCCGCGCGGTTTTCCTGCGCCGTGGTTACCAGCCACTCGTCGGGGCCGAGCCAGTAGACGCAGTGCGCGCCGCGCGCAGCCGTGTTCGGCTCGGTCGGCAACGCCTGCCCCGTCACTTCTTTGATCGCATTGACGAACCCGGGGTCATCAGCGTTGCCGCGAATGTTTATGCAGGCATCAGACATTTTGTCGCTCCGCCTTCGGATCGTAGAAGACCGGTGAGGTAATCGTGACTGGCACGAAACTGCCGTCTGAGAGTGACGCATGCACGGTCTCGCCACTACGGGCATGTCCGCCCGCGACGAGCGCTAATGCGATCGGGTGACCGAGGAATGCACTGTCGTAGCTCGATGTGACGTGACCGCACATCGGCACTGGTATCGGCGCGCTTGGGTCGTTCACGAGCTGTGCACCTTCGGGCAAGACCGTCTTGCCGTCGTCTGACAGCAAGCCAACGAACTGTTTGCGGTCTTCACGAACGCAATCCGGGCGAGACAGCGAACGCTTGCCGAGATAATCCTTTTCCTTTGACAGCATCCAGTTCATACGCAGGTCGACCGGCGTCACCGAACCGTCGGTATCCTGGCCAACGATCACGAAACCCTTCTCGGCGCGCAGCACGTGCATAGTCTCGGTGCCGTACGGCGTGATGTCGAACTCTTTGCCTTCTTCCATGAGCAAGCGCCACATCGTCAATGCGTGATCGCTGTCGATGTTTATCTCAAACGCGAGTTCGCCGCTGAAACTGACGCGGAACAACTGCACGGACATGCCGGCCAGCTCGCAGCTCTTCACTGTCATGAACGGAAAGCTCTCACGCTCTAGACCGATGCTGCAGCCAATTTTCTGCAACAGCGCGCGACTGTTCGGGCCGGCCACTGCAATCGTCGAGTACTGGTCGGTCAGCGACGTCAGGTAAACATCAAGCTCGGGCCACTCTGTCTGCAGCCAGGACTCGAGCCAGCTCAGAACATTGGCAGCACCGCCCGTGGTTGTCGTCAGGTAGTAGCGGTCGTCGGCAATGCGCGCCATGACGCCATCGTCCATGACCATGCCGTCTTCGCCGAGCATGATGCCGTAAGCACAGCGGCCGACCTTCATCTTGCTGACATTGTGTGTATAGATGCGTTCGAGAAACGTTACGACGTCCGGGCCGCGCGCGTCGATCTTGCCCAGCGTCGAGGCATCCATGATGCCCAGCGAATTGCGCACGGCGAGGCACTCGCGTGCAACGGACGCGTGCAGGTCCTCGCCGGCTTTCGGGAAGTACCAGGGACGATGCCACTGGCCGACGACTTCCATCGGCACGCCGGATTCGACATGCGCCTCGTGTATCGCCGTCGTGCGCACCGGGTCGAACAGGTCACCGACGTTTTCGCCGGCACCGGTACCGAATGTCACCGGCGTGTACGCTGGCCGGAACGTCGTGGTGCCGACGGCCGGTATGTCCTCGCCCAGGCACTCGGCAAGAATGGCCATGCCATTGATGTTGCCCAGCTTGCCCTGGTCGGTGCCAAAGCCAAGTGCGGTGTAGCGTTTCACGTGTTCGACGTTGCGGTAACCCTCGCGAACCGCTTGCCGAATGTCCGCAACGCTCGTGTCATTCTGATAATCCACAAACTGTTTCGGGCAGCGATCAGGGTCGGTCGTCGCCGGGACGCGCCATAGCGGCTCCATCGCAAACACGGTTTCCGCGCCGACCTCCGGTAAATCGAGTGTTTGTGCAGGGAGTCCGCAACGCTCGAGCGCAACGATCGTGGCGGCAACCGCTTCGGCAAGGCAATCTGCCAATGACGCCGTGCCGTTGCACGCGCCCGCCGATACGGCCTCTTGCACGTACTCGCCCGGAACGAAACAGTGCTGCTCCTCGTCCCAGCGGTTGCGACCGCCTGACTGCGAGTGCAGGTGCACCGCCGGGCTCCAGCCGCCGGACATCGCAACGAGATCGCAATCAATACGAATCGAACTGTCGACCGTTGCCTCGGCGTCGCCACTCCACTGCGCGACCTGTACGGCTTTGACGCGTGACCGTCCAACAACATCGCACACGACGTGACCATTCAATATTGCGATGCCAGCGGAACGCGCCTTGTCGGCGAGACTGCCACCACCGTCAGCGCGACTGTCGATGACCACGACCTTCGCGCCCGCCTGACTCAAGTTGAGCGCGGTACGGTACGCCGAATCGTTGTTGGTAAAGACCACGGCCTGACGGCCAGGACATACACCGTAACGATTGATATAGGTCGACACGGCCGACGCCGTCATGACACCCGGCCGATCGTTATTGCAAAAAACGAGCGCGCGTTCGAACGCGCCTTGCGCGAGGATGACCTGTTTGGCACGTACCCGCCAAAGCCGCTGCCGCGGTCCTTTGCGATCCCGTGCAGAGAGGTGATCCGTACAACGCTCGGCGATCGCGAGGAAGTTGTGGTCGTAGTAGCCGAATACCGTTGCGCGCGGCAACAACGTTACGTTGTCGAACGACTTGAGCTCGGCCAATGCGGCGTCGACCCAAACGTGAGCGGGTTGTCCGTCAATTGATTGCGAGGACCCTAGCAGGCTGCCGCCAAGCTCTGCGTTTTCGTCCGCGATAATGACGCGAGCGCCAGACTTTGCTGCGACGAGCGCAGCAACAATACCCGATGGTCCGCCCCCGGCGACCAGGATGTCGCAGTGGGCGTTCCTGTGTTCGTAATGATCGGGATCAGGGTCGAGCGGCGCACGACCGAAGCCAGCCGCGGACCGAATGAAGCGCTCATAATATTTCCAGAGGCGCTTCGGGCGCATGAAGGTCTTGTAATAGAAACCGGCGCCGAACATTTTTGAAAAAACATTGTTGATCGCGCCAATGTCGAAACGCACCGACGGCCAGCCCTTGGTCGATGTCGCAACCAGCCCGTCGTAAAGCTCTGCCTGCGTTGCCCGCAGATTGGGAACTGTCGACGCACCCACATCAACCTGGACAATTGCATTCGGCTCCTCGGCACCGCTGCCAACGATGCCGCGCGGGCGATGCAGCTTAAAACTGCGCCCGACCAGGCTGACGCCGTTTGCGAGCAACGCCGATGCCAGCGTGTCACCCGCGTAACCCTTGTAGCGCTTGCCGTCGAAGCGAAAACTCAGTTCCTTTGACCGATCGATGCGGCCGCCGTTTTCTAACCGAAACTCCTGCACGCGTCAGCCCTCGCCTTCCGGGCCGCCGTCGGACAGCTTCCAGGTTGCCGCAAACTGGTAGCTCACGGTGTCGCGCTCAGCGCCAAACCAGCGGCGGCATCCCAGCGCGTGATTCCACAACTCCCTGTGAGCGCCGCGCGGGTTTTTGCGATGGAACAGGTAGTCGGCCCACTCCGCGTCACTCAACGCGTCAGGGTCTTTCGGTCGCACGATGCCGGCTTCGCCACCGTAGCTGAAT
>JBCAZN010000308.1:0-3827 GCA_038533035.1 Pseudomonadota bacterium | reverse complement strand
CGCCTGGACGCGCGGCCAGCTCAATGACGGCTCATTCATCGCCTACGGTTTCGGCTGGGGTGTCGATACCTGGCGCGGACATCGTGTGATTCGGCACACCGGATCCTGGGTTGGCTTTCGCAACATTATCTGGCTCCTGCCCGATGAAGATCTGTCGATCGTCATTCTTGGCAATCGGACCGATCTCGAACGCAGTGATCTGGCCGCAGCGATCGCCTCGCTATATGTGACCGGACGGGGCAATGTGTTCCTGCCCGACGAATCGAGAGAGTCGATGATCGCGCATCATCGCCGTATTCCCGACGATGATCACTGGTGGAACGTACGTGGGCCGGAGCAGGGCTGGCTGCACCGCAACCTGCAGTCGATCTTCCCGACGCAGCCCATTTATCGCAGCGGCCAGGTTCGTGAACTCGAGTACGCACTCGATCCACGGATCGGCGATGTGGAGATCGACACCCCGGACGGCAAGTGGCCATTCCGCTGGGCGATCGATGCCGACTTCATGACGACAATGGGCGTCGTGATCCTGCATGAGGGCAAAGTCGCGTTCGAGTCCTATCCGCGCATGCACGACTACGAGAAGGTGACCTACTGGTCGAGCACGAAAGTACTTGCCGGTGCGATTATCCGTTTGCTTGAGGAACAGGGAAAGATCGACATCTCCAAACCCATCGAGTACTACGTGCCGCGGCTGGCAGACTCAGTGCATGCCGGCACGACCGTGCAAAACGTGCTCGACATGGCGACCGGTGTCGACTGTGCCGAAAACTACGAGAACCCGGAGTCCTGTTACTACCGCTACTCCGAAGCGATCGGCGACAATCTTCGCGACGAGGACTCACCCGACGATCCGTACGAGTTTCTTGCGACGGTCGAGATCGAACGCACCGGCGAACAGGGCACCCAATTCGTTTATTCCGGCGCGAGCAACTTCCTCGCCATGTGGATCATCGAGGAAGTCACGGGCGCCACGTTCGCCGACGCCCTGACGAAATACTTCTGGACGCAAATCGGCGCTGAACACGACGCCGCCATACTCGCGTATCGCTACGGCATCTCACTCTCTCATGGCGGCTTCATTTCCTCCATGCGGGATCTTGCCCGGCTCGGTCTCCTGTACACGCCAAGCTGGAACGTCGTTTCGGACAGGAAGATCATTACCGACGAACATATCGAGGCGCTCTCGACGGCCGACCGACCCGGCCTGCGGCCTACGGCCTACTCGTGGGGCAACCGCGATGAAAACGGCTGGATCTCTCACGGCGGCTGGGGAGGTCAGGGCTTTATCGTGAACCCGGAAAAGGACGTTGTCGCCGTGTTTACGAGTTACACGAAGCAGGACTATAGTGAGCTGAGTACCGAAAAAGCGGTGATGCAGGTCCTGAACGCTGTGTACGGAGATGATGATTGAATCAGAAGACCGTTTTGATTACGGGTGCAGCGTCTGGCATCGGACGACGCACGGCCGAGCGCTTTCTCGAGGAAGGCGCTGCCGTACACATCTGCGATGTTTCGCGAGCGTCCGTTGATGAGTTTCTCGCCGCCAACCCGAACGCGAGCGCGTCGGTCACTGACGTCAGCGATCGAGCGTCTGTTGACCAGCTGTTTGCCGACTTCCCGCACGATCACCTCGACGTACTCGTCAACAACGCCGGCATTGCCGGGCCATCGGCGCCGGTAGACCAGCATGATGAGGATGGTTGGGATCAGTGCATACAGGTAAACCTGAACGGCACGTTCTATGTGACGAAGCGCGCCGTGCCTTTGCTGAGAAAGTCCGATTCCGCATCGATCGTCAATATCGCCTCTACGGCAGCGCTGTTCGGTTACCCGCTGCGCTCTTCGTACACTGCTACCAAGTGGGCGATGATCGGCCTCATGAAAACCTGGGCCATGGAGCTGGGGCCTGAAGGTATTCGCGTCAACGCGGTTTGCCCGACAAGCGTCGAAGGCCCCCGAATCGACGGCGTGATCGAGCGTGAGGCTCAGGCACGCGGTGTAACAACCGAAGAAGTTCGCAACAACTATTTGCGGCAATCCTCGATGCGCACGTTCGTAACCGCTGATGACGTTGCGGACGTTATCTTGTTTTTGTCGTCCGACGGCGCCGGGAAGATTTCCGGCCAGTCGATCTCTGTTGACGGCCACACTGAAAACCTGTCGAACTGAATATTCCGGGAGTTAGTTAATGCGCGCTGCGTGGTTTGAATCGTTCGGGTCCGCACAGGACGTTTTACAGGTCGGCGAACTTGAAACGCCGGTCCCCGGTCCGGGTGAAGTGCTCGTGCGGCTGCATGCCAGCGGCGTCAATCCGTCCGATGTGAAGAAGCGCGCCGGCTCGTTCCCGAATCTGCTGGATGGCGGGCTGGTTGTGCCGAACAGCGATGGCGCCGGCATCATTGAGGCGGTTGGCAAGGGTATCGGTGACGAACGTGTCGGCCAGCGTGTCTGGATATATCAGGCGCAATACGGGCGCCGCCTGGGAACCGCTGCCGAGTACCTAGCTATCGATGCAAGTCGCGCCGCGCTTCTGCCGGACAACGCAAAATACGAAGTGGGTGCGTGTTTAGGCATTCCCGTTATGACCGCGCATCGTGCGGTATTTGCCGACGGTGACGTCGCGGGTCAAACCATTCTCGTCACCGGCGGCGCGGGACGCGTCGGTTACTACGCCGTGCAGTGGGCGAGCCAGGCCGGCGCGACAGTAATAGCAACGGCGAGTAATGATGCTGATCGCGATGCCTGCATCAAGGCCGGTGCGCAGCATGTCGTCAACCACCGCGACGACGACGTCGCTAAAGCCGTTCTCGACTGCACGAATGGTGAGCTCATCGATCGCATTGTCGACGTCGAATTTGGCGCCAACCTGCCGGTATCGGTGCAGGTGTTACGTATCGGTGGCGTCATCGCCACCTATGCGTCGGTGCAGGAACCCGAACCGAAACTGCCGTTTTTCGAGATGATGTACAAAGACATCACGATTCGCATGATCATCGTGTACGCCATGCCGGAAGCGGCAAAGCAACATGCGATCGCCGATATTGAGCAGGCCCTCGCCGATGAATCACTCGATCACCGTATTGCGGCAACTTTCCCGCTCGACGAGATTGCGGCAAGCAATGAGCTCGTCGAGCAGGGTAGTATTCGGGGTGCAGTCATTCTGACTATCGACTAGAACGATAATAAAAAGGGGAACCGGATGGAGCAAAGTCGCGTTGACTGGCCGAGCTTCGTAGCCTGCGCTGTCATTCTGGCGGGCACGAGTATTCCCCTGTTCGCCTTTCCCGAACAGTCGTCTGTATTTCTCGAGAAACTGTATGCCTGGATTGCGGGCGAGGTCGGTGTCGTTTACCTGCTCGGCGCTGCGATCGCCATCGCGTTTCTTGTCTGGCTCGCGTTCAGCCGCTATGGCAGCGCGAAACTCGGCGCCGATGCGGAGCCCGAGTTCAGCGAGATCAGCTGGATTGGCATGCTGTTCTGCGCCGGCATTGGCGCCGGCCTGTTGTACTGGTGCGGACACGAGTGGGCGTATTACTACGACGCGCCGCCCTTTGGCGCCGAACCGCGTAGCGTCGAGGCAATCGAATGGGCTTCAACCTACGGTATGTTTCACTGGGGCTTCACGGCATGGGCCATTTACTGCCTCGCGGCCATTGCCATTGCGTACCCCTACTACAACCGCAACATGGATGTCCTGCGCTTCAGCGTTTGCTGCCATGAGTTTCTCGGCGGCAAGGATCACGGTCCACTGGCCCGCACGATCGACTTCCTGTTTATGGTTGCGATGCTCGGCGGCGCGGCTTCAAGCCTCGGGTTTTCGACAC
>JBCAZN010000307.1:0-3837 GCA_038533035.1 Pseudomonadota bacterium | reverse complement strand
ACGGTCAAGACGACCGGCCGCATTCTCGAGGTGCCGATCGGCGACGCACTGCTGGGTCGCGTTGTCGACTCGCTGGGTAACCCGATCGACGGCAAGGGCCCGATCGAAACCGATCTGTCCGCACCGATCGAAAAAGTTGCGCCGGGTGTTATTGAGCGCCAGTCAGTCGACCAGCCGGTACAGACCGGGCTGAAGTCGATCGACTCGATGGTGCCGATAGGCCGTGGCCAGCGTGAGCTGATCATTGGTGACCGCCAGACGGGTAAGACCGCTGTTGCTGTCGACACGATCATCAACCAGCGTGGCACGGGCATTAAGTGCATCTACGTTGCTATCGGCCAGAAAGCCTCTTCAATCGCGGGCGTTGTTCGCAAGCTTGAAGAAGAAGGCGCCATGGACCACACGATCGTGGTTGCTGCTGCCGCCGCCGACAGCCCCGCGATGCAGTACATCGCACCGTACGCCGGCGCATCGATGGGCGAATACTTCCTCGACAAGGGCGAAGACGCGCTGATCATCTTTGATGACCTTACCAAGCAGGCATGGGCTTACCGTCAGGTATCGCTGCTGCTGCGTCGTCCGCCGGGCCGCGAAGCGTATCCGGGTGACGTTTTCTACCTGCATTCACGCCTCCTCGAGCGTGCATCGCGCGTTAACGCCGAGCACGTTGAGAACGTATCGGGTGGCAAGGTGAAAGGTAAAACCGGTTCGTTGACGGCGCTGCCAATCATTGAGACGCAGGCAGGTGACGTATCGGCGTTCGTACCGACCAACGTTATCTCCATTACCGACGGCCAGATCTTCCTCGAGACCGACCTCTTCAACGCAGGCATCCGCCCGGCCATTAACGCCGGTTTGTCGGTATCGCGTGTTGGTGGTGCGGCGCAGACGAAGATCATCAAGAAGCTCGGTGGTGGTGTTCGCCTCGCACTCGCACAGTATCGTGAGCTCGCGGCATTCGCACAGTTCGCCTCCGACCTCGACGCGGCAACTCGCCAGCAGCTCGAGCGTGGTGAGCGTGTCACGGAACTCATGAAGCAGAAGCAGTACTCGCCGCTGTCAGTTGCCGAGATGGCACTGTCGCTGTTCGCGGCAAACGAAGGCTTCATTGATCCGGTTCCGGTTGCCAAGGTTGTGGATTACGAAGAGGCGTTGCATGACTTCGCCCGTTCGAACCACCAGGCTGACCTCGACGCGATCAATGAGTCGGGCGATTTCAACGATGACATCGCCGCGACGCTCAAGGGTATTTGCGAAGGCTTCGCTGAGAAAGGCGCTTACTAGGAAAACCTATGGCCGGCGAGAAGGAAATACGCTCGAAGATTGCTTCTGTAAAGAACATGCAGAAGATCACGAGCGCGATGGAAAAAGTCGCAGCGAGCAAGATCCGCAAAGCGCAAAAGCAGATGGAGGCCTCGCGCCCCTACGCTGAGCGCATTCGCAAGGTCGTTGGTCACCTGGCGCACGCCAACCCGGACTACAAGCACCCGTTCCTCGTGGAGCGTGAAGTGAGCCGGGTCGGCTACATCGTGATCTCGACGGACCGCGGACTCTGCGGTGGCCTCAATGCCAACCTGTTCAAGACCATGATCGGCGAGATCGGCGAGTGGAACGGCAAAGACGTTGAGGTTGACCTCGCGCTGGTTGGCGCGAAAGCCGTTGCGTTCTTCCGTCGCATGGGTGGCAACATCGTTGGTTCGGCGACGCACCTGGGCGACAAGCCTTCGGTCAACGACCTGCTCGGCTCGATCAAAATCATGCTCGACGCGTACAGCGAAGGCACGATTGATCGGCTGTTCGTGGTGCACAACGAGTTTGTTAACTCGATGACGCAGACACCGGTTGTTGCGCAGTTGCTGCCAACGAGTGGCGTGGGCACCGACAGCGAAGATCTTCAGGATCACTTCGACTACATCTACGAGCCCGATGCCGGCGAACTGCTCGACGACGTTTTGTCACGTTACATCGAGTCACAGGTTTATCGCGGCGCAGTTGAAAACTTCGCCTGCGAAATGGCGGCGAAGATGGTCGCCATGAAGTCGGCAACGGATAACGCCGGCGACATCATTGAAGGGTTGCAGCTGCAGTACAACAAGGCTCGACAGGCTGCGATCACCCAAGAAATTTCAGAAATTGTAGGCGGCGCGGCCGCTGTATCCGGATAAGGATTAAATAAGATGAGCACTGGAACTACTGTGCAGGTAATTGGCGCTGTTGTGGACGTTGAGTTCCCGGCGGGGCAGATTCCCAAAGTTTACGACGCACTCGTTATCGACGATGCAGAGATCACGCTCGAAGTTCAGCAGCAGCTGGGCGACGGTGTTGTTCGCACGATCGCGATGGGTTCGTCAGAAGGCCTGAAGCGTGGCATGGACGTCACCAACACGGGCGCACCGATCACGGTGCCGGTCGGCGAAAAAACGCTGGGCCGCATCATGGACGTGCTCGGCAAGCCGATCGATAACGCTGGCGACATTGGTGCCGAACAGCACCTGCCGATTCATCGCAAAGCACCTTCTTACGAAGACCAGGCCGCAACGACGGAACTGCTCGAGACCGGCATTAAGGTTATTGACCTCATCATGCCGATCGCGAAGGGCGGTAAGGTTGGCCTGTTCGGCGGCGCCGGCGTCGGCAAGACCGTTACGCTGATGGAGCTGATTCGTAACATTGCTCACGAGCACAGCGGCTACTCGGTATTCGCGGGCGTGGGTGAGCGTACTCGTGAGGGTAACGACTTCTACCACGAGATGACCGAGTCGGGCGTTATCGACAAGGTATCGCTGGTCTACGGTCAGATGAACGAGCCTCCTGGCAACCGCCTGCGCGTAGCGCTGACGGGCCTGACGATGGCAGAAGCGTTCCGCGACGAAGGCCGTGACGTACTGATGTTCATCGACAACATCTACCGCTACACGCTCGCCGGTACGGAAGTATCCGCTCTGCTCGGCCGTATGCCGTCGGCGGTAGGTTACCAGCCGACACTGGCTGAGGAGATGGGTGTACTTCAGGAGCGTATCGCTTCAACGAAGACCGGTTCTATCACGTCGTTCCAGGCCGTTTACGTACCTGCCGATGACCTGACCGACCCGTCACCCGCAACGACCTTTGCTCACCTTGACGCAACGCTCGTGCTGTCTCGTAACATCGCCGAGCTGGGCATCTACCCGGCTGTTGACCCGCTCGATTCGAGCTCGCGTATTCTTGATCCGCTCGTGATTGGCCAGGAGCACTACGACTGTGCACGTGGCGTACAGGCGGTACTGCAGCGCTATAAAGAGCTGCAGGACATCATCGCGATTCTCGGTATGGACGAGCTGTCGGAAGAAGACAAGCAGATCGTTAACCGTGCTCGCAAGATCCAGAAGTTCCTGTCGCAGCCGTTCTTCGTTGCCGAGGTGTTTACGAACTCACCGGGCAAATACGTTTCCCTGGCTGAGACGATTCGTGGCTTCAACGGCATTGTTTCCGGCGACTACGATCACATTCCGGAGCAGGCGTTCTACATGGTCGGCACGATCGACGAAGCCGTCGAGAACGCACCGAAGTACCAGTAGGTAAACACTATGGCAACCATCCACGTTGACATCGTTTCTGCCGAAGGCGAGATCCATTCGGGCGACGCCTCGATGGTCTTCGCGCCGGCAAAAATGGGCGAAGTCGGTATCGCACCGCGTCACGCGCCGCTCCTGACGGCGCTCGTGCCGGGCGAGGTGCGCGTGCAGCAGGAAGATGGCTCGGAAGAGACCATCTACATCACGGGCGGTATGCTCGAGCTGGTCGCTGCGCAGCGCCGTGTCGGCAAGAATGGTCACGGCGTGCGGCTGCACCTCGAGC
>JBCAZN010000306.1:0-3852 GCA_038533035.1 Pseudomonadota bacterium | reverse complement strand
GGTCATCACGATGACTGACGCCCGCATCGCACTGCACCACGTAATGCTCGATTTCGAGCCGGAGGACTCACGACTCGCGAGCCGTATTCGCGGCCAGGTGTTGACGTACTTCGATGTCCTTAATGACCTTGGTGCGTTCGAAAACGAGCATTACGTGGTGCAGTGCGATGCGGGCGTCAGTCATCGTGATGACCGTCAGGAACACGGCATCACGATCTTGCTGCTGTTTCATCCCAAAGGCTGCGACGAACCGGTCTCAATGACACTCCATCAGACACCGTCCGGCTGCCGCGTCGGGAGCACAGCGTTCGGACTGTCGTTTCACGCCTGATTTCGCATCCACAGGCTGTCATATGAGCATCTGTCTTGTGCCACCAACTAATCGGGAGGCGGCATGAGAGACAGCGATGTCCTTGACAATAATCCGCAGATTTCTCGATCGGCATTGGAAGCCATACACGACCAGGTATTTGGTTGGGCGCTATCCCGTTGTGACTACAACCGCAGTGTGGCGGAGGATCTGGTGCAGCAGGCGTACGTGGAACTATTGACCGGGCGCGCTCGCTTCGAAGGGCACTCGACGCTGAAAACGTTCGTTTTCGGTGTCGTGCAAAACCTGTCGCGTAGCCGTTACCGGCGGCTCGCGACACGGTTGCGACTGATCAGCCAGGCCGGACAGGAGGTCAGCGCAACGGTCGAGGACAAGCCCGCCGACGACCATGCGTCGCTGTGGCAGGCGGTGCAAGGACTGCCGCAACGGCAACGCGACGTGATCGAACTCGTGTTTTGCCGCGACATGACGATAGAGCAGGCTTGCGTCGTCATGGGGGTGACCACCGGCACAGGAAGACAGCATTACGACCGCGCGAAAAAAGCGCTGCGACAAAAACTTGGTGAGGAAGCACGACATGACATCGGATGAACAGAAACTGCGCGAACGATTGCGCGCGGCGCAACAGCGCGCCGACGGCGAGGCGCCGGCGTTCGACGCAACCTGGGTCGCGGCCGAACGCCGCCGCAATAAACGCCCTGCGACCGGGGCGGCGGTTGCGGCCGGCATCGTCGCCTTGATCGCTGTTGCGATGCTGAGTATTGCGCCGCAGCCGGAGGCGCTGAATCTGGTCGACGTCGAGGAACTGGTCGCATCAACGACCTGGGTTGCGCCCAGTGATTCGCTGTTACCGCAGCATCGATTTGACATATTTCAGGAATTACCGGAGCTCCTCGAGTCAACCGGTAGCGAGGAAGGGACGTTACTATGAGTATTGCAACGAAAAACGGACTGCTGGCTTTGCTGGTGGCACTGGGGCTGGCTTTTGCAATTCCGGCTAGTGCCCAGAACGGCAAGGACGAGCCATTCAAGGGAAAGCTGTTTCCGCCCAACGTGATCTTGCAGCATAAGGACCAGTTAAACCTTACAAAACAACAATTTACGGCGATTCGGGCTGCCGTTGTGGAGGTTCAGTCGGGGGTGGCGGAACACGAATGGGACATGGCGGAGGCCTACCAGGCGCTGATGGCCGAACTCGACCACGCAACGATTGACGAGGCCCGGGTGATGGAACACGCCGAGGCGGCACTCCGGGCAGAGAACGAGGTCAAAAAGAAGCAGATCTCGATGCTCATAACATTACGCAACCTGTTGACGGATGAGCAGGTTGCCTACCTCAGGTCGATGACGGAGTAATTTGACCTGGTTCCTAGCGCAAATGCGCGATGCGGGGCAACAATATGATGATGAAGAGAATCGTATCCCTTACCGCGTGGCTGCTGCTGCTCGCGGGCTGTGGCGGCGGCGGTGGCGGCACCGAGCCGCCCGGACCTCCGCCTCCACCGCCGCCGCCTCCGGTGACCAAAGCCGAGGCGTACCAGTTTCTTAACCAGGGCACGTTTGGCGCGCTCGACCAGGAAACCGACGACGTCATCGACCGTGGGCTTGAAGGCTGGATCGATTTCCAGATACTTCGCCCAGCGTCGTTGCAGCTGCCGCACGTACAGTCGGTGCCGTTGCCGCAGTTCGACTTTCAGCTGCAAACGGACCGCAACGACATCTGGTTCAGAAACGTTCTGTGGGGCGAGGACCAGTTGCGACAGCGGGTTGCGTTTGCGTTATCTGAAATCATGGTCGTGTCGCAGCTCGGCGCGCTGAACAACGCACCGTTCGCACTGGCAGATTACTACGACGTCCTTACGCGTAATGCGTTTGGTAACTATCGCGACCTGCTTGAAGAAATTACGTTGCATCCGGCAATGGGCGTTTACCTCAGCATGCTCGGCAACGAAAAGCCCAATGTCGCGCTGAACATTCGACCCGACGAGAACTACGCGCGTGAGGTCATGCAGCTGTTCTCGATCGGCCTGGTTGAACTCAACATCGATGGATCGACTCGACTGGACGGGAACAACCAGCCGATACCGACCTATGATCAGGCCACGATCGAGGGTTTCGCGCACGTCTTTACCGGCTGGACCTGGGCCGGTGCTCCGGACTGGTACCAGGCGCGTGCCACTCGCCAGAACCAGATTGTGCCAATGGAGTTGTGGGAGGATTTTCACGACACGGGTTCGAAGCAACTTCTGAATGGCGTTACGTTGCCGCCGGGGCAGGGCGGTCAGCAGGACCTTGAGGATGCGCTCGACAATATTTTCGAGCATCAGAACGTCGGTCCGTTTCTCGCGATTCGGCTTATCCAGCGTCTGACGACGAGTAACCCGTCGCCCGGCTATGTGCAGCGCGTTGCCGAAGTGTTTAACGACAATGGCCAGGGCGTTCGCGGTGACCTCGGCGCCGTCGTTAAAGCGATTCTTCTCGACGACGAGGCCCGGCCCGAGATCGCCATGGAAATTGACGGCAAGGTCAAAGAGCCGCTGCTTCGCTTGACGCAGCTCTGGCGCAACTACAACGCGACCTCGAACGGCGGCGGATATCCGTTCGGTTTTTCCTACATTTTGTTCGGCCAGGGTCCGTTGCAGTCACCGTCGGTATTCAACTTTTTCAGTCCGTTTTACGCCCCGCCGGGCGAGATTCGTGATAGCAGCCTCGTGGCGCCCGAATTGCAGATTGCAACGGAGTACCAGAACACGCTGATAACCAACTTCATGTTCTACCAGGTGTTCGCGCTGAACCAGACCAATACGGATTTACAGGACACGGACATTTATATCGATATCTCCGAGGAGATGGCGATTGCAGATGACACCACCGCATTGATCGATATGGTTGCCGCGAAACTGCTCGGCGGTCAGATTTCGGACACGCTGCGCACCGAGGCGGCCGGCATGATCGATCGCTTTGACGCAACGGATACGGCTTTGCGAGCAGCTGAGGCGATCTATTTTGTCGTGACGTCGCCCGAATACGCGTACCAGCGCTAAGGTGGGGAGAAGATAATGAAGACTTTGAACAGACGTGATTTTCTTCGCACCAGCGGTGCGGCTGCATTGTTTGCGGCAACGCCGGGCCTGGCGTACTCACAGGTCGTCGGTGGAACGGGATCGTTTACGGACTATCGCGCACTCGTGTGCGTCTTTATGTTCGGCGGCAACGACGCGTTCAACATGCTCGTTCCGCGCAGCAATGCCGAATACGCGGTGTACCAGAACTCGCGGCAAAATCTCGCGATCGCGCAACAGGATCTTCTGCCGATTACGACGCCCGGCACCGGGCTGACGACGTACGGTCTGCACCCGTCAATGGCGGGCGTACAGGGCTTGTTCGAGGCTGGCAACGCGGCTTTCGTCACGAATGTCGGTCCCCTCATTGAACCGACGACCAAGGACGAATTTTTCCAGGGCTCGGTTGAGTTGCCGCCGCAGCTTTTCTCGCACAATGACCAGCAGGATCAGTGGACG
>JBCAZN010000305.1:0-3855 GCA_038533035.1 Pseudomonadota bacterium | reverse complement strand
GAAACAATAGGTCAGGCGAATTGCCGTCGACGCAAGGCGTTGATGACCAACACGATCGCACCACCCGCGATCAGGTGCCATACGCCCCAAACCGCCGCTATCGCTGCAGCACCGCCCAAACCCGCGAGCTGGCCGATAAGAATAACGAGCGCCAGGCCGGAATTCTGGATACCGATCTCGAAAACGAGCGCAATGCGGGTCGGTTTGTCCGCGCGAATGCCAATGCCTGTGAGTGCGCCTAGCGCGAATGCCACGCCGTTGTGGATCGCTGCAATTCCGAACAGGTAGAACATGGCTGGGTACAGAATCGGCAAGAACAGGTAAAAGCCATACAAAATCGCGCCGCCGAGCACACCGGCACCCAGTGGTGCCGTGAATCGGCGCAGCCGTTCAGCGACATCGGGTGCGCGTGCCGCGACGATCATGCCCGCGATCAGCGGAATTCCGAGGAGCGCCATTGTCTGCATCAGAAACAGCGCCGGGCTGACGTCAATCGTCTTTAGCAGCTCGGCGGTCGGTGCGTATGCATTCGACCAGAACAGGATCGACACCGGCGTGACTATCGCCGCCAACAGGCTTGATGTTGCTGTAAGTGCGACGGAGTACGCGACAGCACCACGGCTGAGGTAGGTCAGCAGATTTGATACGGCACCGCCCGGACAACAGGCAACTACGATCATTCCAAGCGAGACCGACGGCGGTGGTTGCAGGACGTGCAGCATACCCAACGTCAGCAACGGCAGCCCAATCAGCTGCGCACCGACACCTGCAAAATAGGTCAGCGGATTCGTTTTAATAATGCGAAAGTCGCGAACGCGCAGCGAGAGCGCAACGCTGAAAATAATGACCATCAAGGCGACGGCGACCGCCGTCTGGCCAATAGGATCAAGCTCGATACGAAGTGCATCGAGCTCCGATATCTTCACTGTTTAGTTTGGTACGGCATCACAGCCGACATGGTAACAGTCTCGTCAGGGGCGCAGTATCCGAAGTTTCTGCGTCCAGCCAAGATCCATCTTGCGGCTTCCGTTGATTTCGTCAACAACAGCCGGGAATTGCTCGAGCGGTACGGGCGGACTGAAGAAGTAGCCCTGCGCGTAGTTGCAATTGCTTTTCAGCAGAAAGTCGAGCTGCTCCTGGGTTTCGACGCCTTCTGCGACAACTTTGTAGCCCAGCGCATGGGACAGGCTGATGATTGCCTGGGAGATCTCAACGTCGTTCTGGTCGAACGGAATACTCTGAATAAAGGAACGGTCGATCTTGATGACATTAAGCGGCAGGCGCTTCATGTAACTGAGCGATGAGTAGCCAGTGCCGAAATCGTCGACGCAGATGGTATGGCCCATGCGTCGCAGTTCCTTGAGCTCGGACTCCGACACGGGGTCGTTCTCGAGCATGTAGCGCTCGGTAATCTCGATATTGATGCGCTCAGCATCGAGTGAGTATTCCCGCAAGATCGATGCGAATCTCCCTGAGATGTCTCCTTTGAGAAACTCAACTGTCGATGTATTGATAGAGATCGAATCAATCCGGCAACCGCTGTCGTCCAGTTTCCGGATCGATTCACACGCTTTGCGAAGTACGAACTCGCCAATATCGACGATGAGGCCGAATTCTTCGGCGATCGGAATAAACTCATCCGGCGAGATGTTGCCGAGCTCCGGATGCTCCCAGCGAATCAGGGCCTCACCGCTACTAACGGTGTGATTCGAAAGATCGACGATCGGCTGGATGGCGAGGGAGAAGTCCTGTTGTTGCAGTGAGCGTCGCAGCGCAGTTTCCATAACCACGCGGCGCGATGCCTTGAGGGACAGTTCATCATGGTAGTAGCGGTAGCCATTGCGGCCGTGTTCTTTGGCCGAGTACATCGCGCTGTCCGCGAACTTTACGAGTGCGTTCAATTCATCGCTGTCATCCGGGCAAACCGAGATACCAATGCTGGTGCCGATATTTACCGAGTTGTCGCCGATTTGGAACGGCTTCTCCAACGCAGAAACGATGCGTTGCGCAACAATGCAGGGCGAGTATGAATCTGAGATAGCCTCCAGAATGACGATGAATTCGTCGCCGCCAAGCCGACATAGCGTATCCGTTTCGCGGAGCAGCTTTTGAATACGGTGGGCAACCAGTTGCAATAACCGATCGCCGACGTCGTGGCCGAGTGAGTCGTTAACATACTTGAACCTGTCGAGGTCCAGGAACAGTAGCGCCAGCTTGTTGCTGGTTCGACGGCATAGCTTGATCGAATGATCGAGGTCCTCGAGCATTTTCGCGCGATTCGGTAAACCCGTTAGCTGGTCATGGTGTGCCATGTGCATCGCCGAGTCGGCTTGTTGCTCAAGTTTCGAGTTAACCGTACTGAGCTGCCGGTTTTTGGTTTCTATCTCGTGCCTGTGTTTGCGCACCTCGTGATACCGGAACAAAAGGAAAGCTAACAGGATCGCCACAGCGATAAGTACCTGTGCGAGCAGGCGGTGGTCAATCTGTCTGTCGATCGAAACCGCTACCCACTTGCTGTGGATGTTTTGCCGCTGCGCTTGCGGCATTGCGGTGAGTACCTTGTCGATGACCGATACGAGCATTGGGTCGTCGTTGCGCACGGCAATGCTGAAGCCGGGCGATTCGTGCTGAAAGTCACCACTGATTTTGATGCGGCGCTCGTAGCCGGCGAAAATCGCGTGACTGAGCGTGGGTACGTAGTCGAGAACACCAAAGAGTTTGCCGCTGGCAACTTCGGCAAGTGCTTCATCAACGGTCGCGAATGCCTTGATTTCAATGTCCGGGTACTGGTTGCGGAGTTTGCTCACGTCTACATAGCCATTAACGACACCAATTCGAACATCTTTCAATTCGCGCAGGCTCTCGTAGAAACGTTCTTCAATGCTTGTCGCGAGCGCGAGGTGTTCAAGGATATACGGCTGCGAGTAGGTGAGTTTCTCGGCGTCATGCCCGTCATTTACGGCCAGCGTGATCGCGTCACAATTACCCGCCGCCAGTTGCGCGCGTGCCTCCTGCCAGTTTTTGGTCACACGCTGACCAATCGTCACCTTCAGGGTGTCGCCGAGAACGGCCAGGTAGTCCGAGGTCATCCCATCATGGCGATCATTGCGCATGGCTTCGATTGGCATGCGATTGCCGTTCAGGCAAAAAGTGATCGACTCGGTGCGACGCAGGTAGGCTTGCTCACCCGTTGTAAACTCGGCTCTGGTTGTCAGGAACGTTTTCGCCGCGGTCTCGCTGCCCGTCCACCTTTCGAGAATGTGTGTCGTTGTGTCAGTGGAAATTTCATCGAGCGCTTTCTGAACAATATTGCGCAGGAGGGGGGCATCGCTGCGAATGGCCATGTGAACATTATTAACCTCGAACTTGACCGGAAACGCGGGCTCGAGACCGACGATATTCTGTTGCTGCGTGTAGTACGCAATGCTGGCCGTGTTCTCGATAACGGCATCAGCACTACCGATAAGCACGGCATCCAGCGCATCGAGCATGGTCGCGACTTCGAGAATCTCGATATCGGGATGATTTCGTTCGAAGTATTCTATGTACGCGTAGCCGGCCGGTACCGCCATGGTCCTGCCGCGCATATCTTCAAATGAGCTGATGTCACTGCGTTTGCCGTTCGTAAAAACATAGTGGCGGACAGTGATGTATGGGTTCGTCAGGTTAAACTCGCGGCCGCGGTTTTCAGTCCAGTACATCATTGGCAGCATGTCGAGCTCGTGGGCACGCAGCTTGTCCATCAGCTCGCTCCACGTGTAGCCGACCCTGACGTCGAACTCGATGCCGGTGATTGCGGATATTTCCCGGAGGTAGTCGGCAGCAGCACCTTTGTGTACGCCGTCTTCCGCAAAG
>JBCAZN010000304.1:0-3860 GCA_038533035.1 Pseudomonadota bacterium | reverse complement strand
TCCCGTCCGGGAAGTACAGCGACTGATAGCCGGCCATCATTCCTTCGATTAGCTGGGATGCCAGGTCACCCAGCCAGCCCATGCTCTGAATGCCGGGATTCCCCAGGTAGAACGCTTCCATGACGCTGATTCTCGACGCGGCCGGGCCGGCCATCAGCTTGGCAAACGGATAGAAGATCGAGATGGTTTCCTTCGCAAAGCCAACCCGTTCAGTGAGAAACTCGGCGTAAGTGGTGGACTGCACGTAGGACGTCTTTTCGCCCAGGGACAATCCCTCGAGATAGTCTACGTCGCCGCTGATAAACTCGATCAGCTTGTCCTGTTCCGCGCGCGGAAGAGGTAAAGCACGAACGGCCGACTCGTAGTCGCCGATGCCCAGCATCAGCTTGATCCAATGACCACGGACCATTACGTGACCGTCTGGACCGGGAAGCGCAAGCATGCTGTCAGCCCTGACACTCATCAATGCGTCCTCGGTCATGTTGGCTGACAGGGCCTCGAGGTCAACGCCGAGTTCATCCAACAGCCCTTTGGAAATCCTGCTGTAATCACCGGGGCTTTCCAGGTTGAGCGAGCCGCCGATGCCGAGCAGCACCTGGCCGTCATAGTGAAACTCGTTGCGCTTCGCATGCCCGCCGAAGTCGTCATGATTGTCCAGCAACAGGATTTTCGCGTCGGCTCCCATCCGTTTCTGGTAGAACCTGGCGGCGGCTAGCCCGCTCACACCTGCGCCCACGATAACTAGGTCGTAGTGTTCATTCGGATTGCGATAACTGGCGGGTTTCTGCCCACTCCAGGCAAGCGCGTGCGAGACCTCGAATGATCCGGGGTGGTTGCCTCGTATGCCGCTGAGGGTTGGCGGGTAATAATCAAACGGCGCGCTCGCCGGGTCCTGGGCGAACAACTCAGAAGGCGCGAGCAGGGTTGTGCCGGTGCCAAGAGCGACGCCGTTCAGAAAGTCTCGTCGCGAAATAGTGTATTTCATCGCATCAACACTCCGCTGCAAGCAATGCGTCCTTACCTATTGGGCGCCATCGACTCAGCGCTGCTTTCTCTCGTGAGTTTGAAAAAGAACGGGTCCTTAATGATCTTGTTGTCCATAACACCCAGAACGGTGCCGTCATCCAGCTTCCGAAATACGTCATTGACTGGCAACTGGTCGTAAATCATCGTGGCGCTGGTCTTCCCGCGATACTCCGTCATTCTCAGTCGTGCACGGGATTTCGAGGTGCTGACCAAGGGCAGCATCAGCTGGAAAATGTTGCCAGCAGTTTTCGATCTGAATTTGCGCATGTTTTCGGCAAGCGCAAAGGAGGACTTCATGTAGCCGGGATTGACGCGGACAGGTTTGCCCCGTCTGTTCGTGAATAAAAGCGGATGGACGTCCTCACTCGATTCAAAATGTTTCCCGTACCAGTGGAAGACTTCGAGCAAACCATCCAGCGCGTGGTCGGTCGGGTAGCCGTCACCTCGCCAGTGGCCGATCATGAACTCGATATCGACGGGTTCGAGCGAGTCGAAAAACTGCAGGGCTTGTTCGCATAGTGTCATTTGTTGCCCGTAGCCTTCATCGCCTGCCGAAAGTAGACCGCCATACTGATGACGGGAATCAAAAGCAGTATCCCAATCGTCTCGGCGTAGGGGCCAATCGCTTCTGTCGCCACGCTCCCGGACATCACACCGACGAACAGAAGGTGGTACAGCAGTCCGTAGAGTCCTAAAGCGGCCGCGGCGATTTTTGCGCTCAGCGTCAGGCCAAAGAGCGGGCGAGCGACCAGCAGGGCGAACACGCCGTACATCCAGAATCCCAGGTAGTCGAATGATGTAAACAGGGAATATGACAGGGTGGGATTCAGCAACTGGAACAACTGTTCAGCAACGGCAGCGTTTGCCGAAACTGTTGAGGACGCCACCACCATCTGCGGTATCGACCAGATTGCGATGAATTTGGGAATAAGGAAAGAAACCGTTGCCACCAGGAGCGCAGCGCCCGCGATGAAAGTGCTCAACGGGTGCGGGTGGCGGGTCTGCCATGCAGTGGCTGCAAATACACCGGACAAGGTCAGCATCGCAATCATCTGCACGACCCAGCCCATGACAAAGGCATTTAAATTCGAGCTGTACCACATCATGCGGTCGGCGAACGGTCCCGGCGGTGCGTCGAGCGGGAAGAACGCTGACAGGATGCCGGCGAAAATGAGGACGATCGCCGACCAGAAGCCAGCCCTGTTTATGCTGTTATCGAGTGTTTTTGTATCAGTCATTTTTTCTTCTCTTTGCAGGTTTCAATCCTGTGTGCCGTAATGGCTGTCAATAAACGTCAGTGCGGCATCGCGTACAGATTTCGCGTCGTCCGCCCAGCGGCAGTCGTTGCCCACGAACAGGGTCGTGCCCTCGAGAAGCGACATGAGCACCAGGGCATCCGCGCGGGGCGTCTTGCTGCCTTCGTCGGCAAGACGTTTCTCGAGTTCGTCCAGGTACTCCAAGTAGATGTCGTCGAGCAACGACGCCATGACAGGCTCGACCCGCGCCATTGCCCACAGTTGAGGAAACAGGCTGTCGGCGTGCAACGCAGAGCCGGGCTCATCGTCGAGAATGAACTGCAGGAGTTCCCGAAGGCCGAGTGAATCCGAGCCGGACGTGAACGTCTCGAACGAATGTCGGTAGGCATCGGCGATATGCGCGGCCAGGGCGCGGAGCATGTCCTCCCTGGTGCGAAAGTGATATTGCAGTGCGCCCAGTTTCATGCCGCTGGCACGGGCGAGGGCGCGCATCGTCAGCTTGCCGTAGCCTTCTGACGCGATGATTCCGATCGCCTCTTCGAGGATTTCCTGCTTGCGGCCGCTGATGACGACTTCTTGGTAGGCGGTTGACATGTCACCTGACATGTTAATACCTGTCAGGTGACATGTACAGCCAGGGTGAGATCTACAAGAGGTGTTGACCGGTCACATGATTTACACCTTGTTCCGGACACATAACCGGATACTTTCGGCTTGAGCGATCAGCTTGGTGGCAAAGCGTTTCACCTTGCCGCCTCCTTTTACCGCGCGCAGATACTCCAGCGCCTTGGTATCGCTCACCGGCGAGTTTAGAGAAACTGACAATTCAAAGAGCAATTCGACCAGACCGCCAATATCCCGCGGTGGTTTTCTCGGGTCATGGCGCAACGATCCCTCCAGAATGTCTCGTACGACTGTCGCGTGCCGCGTCGAAATGCGGCTCAATTCTGTCAGTGACCTGGTCCAGCGGCCAACGGGTGCGTGGCCACTGGGAATGAGTGCGACGAACGCCTCGCGCAAGGCCTTAAGGTCCAATCGTTCTTCTTCGATCGACGAGATAGCAGCCTCCAGCGCAACGCTCTTGACGGCAGGGTCACTGCTTGCGAGTCCGAGAGCCAGCAAGCCGCTCCCTAATTGACCAATAGCGCAGTGCGATCGGAGCATCGGCTCGAGAAATCCTGCGTACGGTGAGTTGGCCAATCGTTGGCTATGGTCGAAAAGCAAAACGCCCTGCGAGAAGAACGGCTCCTGATTTAACGGCCAGATTGTTGAGCACCAGCGAATCATGTTTACGTGGTATCCGCACACAGTTCCGTAGCTATTGTCCCCGGCGCTCGTAAGGTGGAATGTCGTCGTCAGGAAGGTGGGCGGAACTTCGCCTTTGATCTTTGGCTCAACCCGCACAAGCAACCATGTGAAGTACTGCGTCTTTTTGAAATTGATCGCGTAGCGCGCGTTGATTCCGGCATCTGGATATCCAGAGCCGTGTTTCTTGGCGATCTCTGGCTCGTCAACATACGGTAGCCGAGCAGCGGCGGCCGCAACCCAAAGCCATGTCGTCGGATAAGACGAAGTGGC
>JBCAZN010000303.1:0-3899 GCA_038533035.1 Pseudomonadota bacterium | reverse complement strand
AAGTTCTACGCTGTGCTTGCTCTTTACTGCGTCGTAGAACCGGTAGTGATGCAGCTGCGCGATGGCGAACTAGCTCCTTGGTTTTACGTGCCAATGATGATTCACTTCTTCGCGTTAGCAAGCTTGGGGATCTATTTGCGCAATACCCTGTTCGATCGGTTGTATTCTTTCTGGTTTTGCTTCGTCAACATCGCCTGGATATTTCTTGCTCGATTTACTGGGTAGCATTTGGCCGCTATTGGCCGAAAGCAGCCCGTCGCGAAGAATGTGATCGAACGACCGCTCTCCGTGTGAGCGAACGTTGCCGCGGAGACATCCTCGAATCTACTTTAACTTTCACGAATAGCGTTCTTCCGCGGAAGAATGACCGTGCGCTTATGGCCGTAAGCAGCACTTCGCCTAGATTGGAGTAGTATGCGGGCTACCGACCCTTAGACGACGCTCTTCAGGTATGCTGACATTGCTAGTGCAACGACATGACAGAGGCGGAAGAAAAGGCATCAAAGATCAGTACGGCAGCCGGGAGGTCGATTGTCGTTGGTGTCTTGCACTTGTGTTTAGCCGGTGTCTACTTGATTGATGGGTCCCCTAACTTCATGAATGACGGCTTCGTGCTCTACGTCATTCTTGGGTTGTTCGTTCTGTGGCCTTATCAACTCGTCTTGACTATCAAGCTCTTGATACTGAGAGCTGCCTTCACCAAGTACTCTGGAGCCGTGCTCTCTGTTTTCTCGTTTGTGCTAATTGAATATATATCGTAAGGCCCAACTACGGCGACTGCGAATTGCGGCTTGTGGCCGGGTCCAGCCAGACGATTAGTCTGAGGTAGAATGACGGCTACTGGCCCATAGCGGTCGATGGCAAGTTCCAATCACTTACATGCCTTCATTTCGTGCCGGAGCCATGGCGAGAGTGATGAAGCTTGCGCACCGATTCCTGATCGCTGAAACATCGCCTTAATTTCGGTTCCAATATTACGTCACAATTCAAATGGATCGAAACAGTCACATTGTTTCTTCTCAATACCCGCCGACTCCATTTCCTGACTGATTTTCTTCGCCAACTCGATTGCAGCGTTGATATCGTTTTCGCTATATGTGTCGACACTGGCCGAGTTGCAAGTCTTAACGTAGTCCATCATGTCGCCGCCATCTAGTTCCATAAATGCCAGCATCTCAACCACTTCGACCCCGAACTCGTCAGGCATCATACGCCCAAGGTCGCTCATAGCACCCCAGCAGCCACCACGTGCGGCCTGTATTGCCAGGTCCCGAGCCTTGGCCTGTAAGTCTTCGTACGGCTGGCCCTTTTTTTGGCGCTCCAACGCCTGTCTTGCCTGTATTCGGGCAAGCGCGTGTAATCCTGGAATAGAGCCGAGCGAAGCCGCGTGTTCAGCCTGTGCAGTAATTTGATCGGGGAAAATGCCTTTGGTGCGTTCTTCGAACTCTTCGTCGCCATCATACTCCGTCCGGTCGAGCGCCCACGTTAACTTCAAGAGTTTCCGCTCCGCTTCCTCAAGCGTCTCGCCAACGACATTGACCATAGAGATTTACCTTTCTATCGGTTTATTGAGACGAATGCCATTGTACCAGTCAGGTGGCAAGTTCTGACCCAAACTTGCCCTTCGCTATCGACCGCTTCTGGCCGTAAGGCAACGGTCGCCGAGTTCAGGCTATAATTTCTGCTACTGACCCAAAGCAGTCGTTGATCCTGGGTCGATTTGAATTGGGGCAGGCATGGGCATTCATTGCAGCCGCCGTACGTTGCGACAATTACTTGCCATCGGGTTGCTCTGCTATACGCTGGTCGGCTGTGAGGTTCGATCGTTGTATGGCATTGAGATACTCGACATTAATGACGTCGAAGGGTGGAAGGTCGTAGAGACGGGCGACTCAAGATTATATCTTCAGGCCAGCGACAGTCCTGATTTGCCGGGAATCTTGCTTATTGCTTTAAACAGCGATTCGCCGGCCGTTCCGCAATGGGACTGGGACGACTACCAGTCTTTGCCGGCTGACGAGAAGGCGTCGACTTTTGGTGACTTCTACAATCAGAAGTATCGTGATCTAATTGTTTCCCACGCGATGACGTGCGCGCTCACGGCCGAAAATTTCGATCATCGCGAAAGTGCGCAGGAAGTTGCCTCCGGATCCTACGGACGGCGGACGCTTGAATTGCCGAGCAATGTCACTGGACTACATCCCAAAGGAATATTGGTCACGGCACCAATCGCCAACTGCGATCAACGAACAACTGGTCCGGCAGGGGCGATTGAGGAGTTTACAGTGACTCTCGACGGCGGACGTGAACGAGAGGTCCAACGGATCAAAGTCAGATTCCGGGTTTATCTAGTAGAAAACTATATCCAATGGCTTTTCTAACGACCGGTTCTGGCCCAGAGCAACCGCTCACTTAGAGCGTCAAACCAACTGCCGATGGCTCGCGACTGCCGTTAGACATTGCCTGCGTCTCTTGGGAGAACGATACTGAACTGATTAGTTTGTTGCTCAAAAATGGAGGGGAGAGAAAGCAGTCTCATCCACAGAACAGTCATGGCGATAAGAACCCTCCTGATTGCTTCGAAGAATCAGACGTTTTGCTCGAATGAGTCGACTAACAAATGACCGCTTCGCAGAAGGTCTCCAGTTGCCTGGCCCGACGAAGAATGACGACCACCAATTAAACCTAAAGAGGAAGGTGTGATGGACTCCAATTTGGCTTACTACATTTTGCTGGTGGGATTCGCTATTTGGCTGCAGTATCGCCAGCACAAACTTGAAGACAAGATCGATAGGCTCGCTGACGAACTTGCCGACGTTCGTCAGCGGTTCGCTCAGCCTGATGATCATAATCGGGACGTTGAGAACTAATCGGTCATTCAGATTTCTTCGCCAGTGCCTGCTTCTGGCCGAAAGGCGCCGGTCGCCAGGTTTCGGCTACAATGACGGCTAGTGACCTATGCTGGCCGGTCGCTCAGACGCGAGATTTGATTTGAAGTCTACTTGGCGTGTATTTCTAGGCTCGAATCACATAGGTGATTTGGACTTGATCGATGTGGATATGCCGTGGTTTAACTGCAAGTTTCTGCCTACGTCCGACTTTTCACAGTTTGCGCATCTCTTTGAAAACGAACTGGCGCTGCTGAACGCGGACGAGATGGAAAAGTGGGAGACAGCGTACGATGAGATCGATGCTTTGGGATTGAAGCTTGTTCCAACGGATGCCGACGCGGCTGACCTCATAGACCTGATCCTCCACGTCGAAGGCTCTAAAGCGTGGTTCAGGTTATAATTTCTGCAACTGACCCAAAGCGGCCCTACGGTGACTGCCATGTTGCGATCCACTCATCACGCGTGATCTTGTAAAAAGGGCTGTACTTGCCCCAACAGATAGTTCGACCCGTATAGAGTAAGCCGGATTTCTCGAGGACGTTTCTCGACGCGACATTGCTTGCATCGACTGATGCAACAACCTTATCTAGTAAGGCTTCCTGAAAAGCGAACTGAAGCATGCGCCTGCAGATCTCTGTTGCGTATCCCTGCCCCCATGCCGAAGGCTTTAGAAAGTAACCAACCTCTATGTCGGCGTCTGGCATCTGCCCCATATCCAACAAGCCGTAATCAAAGTCATCTACTTCTGTCGGCATCGGCAACAAGTACGCACTACCGAGTTTTTCTCCGGTCTCGCGACCAGCGATACACCACTCGCCGATGGCACCATTGCCACCTCTCTTGATCACATCCGGCATTTCCTGTCGGATTTCTGCCTCGGTTGATACGTCCTCTACATACCTGACGACCTCAGGGTCAGTCCACAGCTCCACCGCCAGATCGATATCAGTCAACTCAAGAGGAGTAAAAATCAGGCGATCAGATAGCAGTTTCAGGTTCATGTGCCAA
>JBCAZN010000302.1:0-3923 GCA_038533035.1 Pseudomonadota bacterium | reverse complement strand
CGGCAACACGTTCGTTATTCAGGACGAAATCGCGAGCAGCGTGGCCAACGCACTTCAGGCAACTATTCTCGGCACGACGTCGATCGCAACCAACGTTGACAGCGGCGGTGTCGAAGCACGCAACCTCGCGCTGATCGCGACGGCGTCGCTTGCGCGCCGAACGCTGGTCGATATTCGGGCCGCCCGGGATCTTTATGCGCAGGCCTCAACGCTGGCACCGAACAACCCGAACTACTACGCAGGGTACGCACAGGCCGTCGCGCTGCAATACTGGAATTTCCGTGACATTACGCCCGCCGAGGCGATTGCTGAAGCGAGCGCGGCAGTCGACAGGGCGCTTGAGCTGGCGGCACCGTCTGCGGATACACTGGCGATCGCAGGTCTGGTCGAAGAATTGCGCGCGTCGACAGCCGAAGATCCGGACGCAAAAGCACGTGCGCTGAGCTACTATCACCGGGCAATCGAGCAAGACCCCAAGAATATTCTTGCGCTGCAATGGCTCGCATCGATTTATCTCGACATCAATAAACCCGCCGAGGCTCGCGACGCGTTCGAGAAAGTCGTGGAGCTTGACCCACTGAATACGCTCGCGCTGACCGGCCTCGCAAACGCCTATTTCAACTTGGGACTTCGTGAGCGCGGCCGCCAGCACCTCTATAAAGTCCAGTCGTTATTTCCGCATCTCGGCATGAGCTATCGCTACCTGTCGTTCGATTCCTGGGCCACTGGTCGCCTCGACCGGTCAGCATTCTGGATCAACCGATCCGCAGAGCTGGACCCTAATCCGCTGGAAATTTTCCTGCTCATCCAGAATTACGTCAGCCTTGGCTGGGCCGACAAAGCCCTCGATGCTGCAGAGCAATTTCGCCAAAGCTCGTCCGGTGTCGATATATCAAGACTGGTACAGGCGCAACTGGATCACGACTTCGAAACCTTGTCTGTCGAAGCAAAACAACTGCACGAATCTAACGGTGAACAGGGATACGCGACGCTAAGTGCATGGGCGGATGCTGCGGCCGATAATTGCCAACAGTCGGTCACTACGCTCGAACGCCTCTATCCGTCATTGAAAGGCGAAACGATTGAGTACATCGATTCGCCCGACCTGATTGACGCGGTCCTGCTTGCTCACTGCAACAAGAAAATAGGCCGCAACGACGAGTCGATGCGTCTCGCTATTGCACTGCTGGACTCGGATCTCCTGAATGATTCGGCACTGGAGTACCGGCCGGCACTTCGAATGGTTCGTGTCGGTTTGTACGCCGTCATGGGAGAAGTTCAAAAAGCGATCTCGGAACTCTCAGCAATCGACGTCAGCCAGGCTGCGCTTGCGCTTTCGTCACTCGCATTGCCGGTCGACGAGCTGCCTATCTTCGACAACATTAAAGATCACGAAACATTCCAGGCCTACGCGTCGCAAGAGCGTTATCGAATTGCCCAGCAGGCAAGAATGCTTGCGAGCGGTGAGACCGAGAAAGACATCAGACTGGATGTACAGGCGTCGGGCTTTGAGCTCGCCGACTGGCGCTAGCTGTCGCTAGTCTCCTCGTCGACAGCCGCGTCTTCGTCAAACATCCATTTCTCTATATGGGGTTTGACGAAGATCGGAAACAGCCAGAACGCGAGCCCGAGAATAATAGCACCCCACGGTGACTTCCAGGTCACGATATCAACCGGCCACATGAACGCGGCCAGGGTATTTTTGAACGAGTCGACGATGAAGCCAATCACGAATTCGACAGCCTGACCATCGAACACCATACCGATGCCGGCGATGTCATCGAATATCGACGTTACTTCGAGCCAGAGAAACGTCACCGCAAAGCCGACCGCGTAGAGTCCGCCACCGCGGACATCCCAGACTTTCTTGAACCAGGTTCGAAACCAGCCATGCGAGCGCTGCGGCAGCGCCCGCGCTTCGTCGGACAGACGTTGCTGGATCGACGGTTTGTTCAAGTCTTGTCGAGCTTCGTGAACTTGGAGCCTTCCAGCGTCAGGTTGTACATCAGGCCCTTGGAGCCATAGATGAAGCCGACCACGGGATCCTTGACGTTTTGCGTGTCGATTGTCTTGCCCGCGCCAAGGTCGATCAACGCAACCGAACCGTCGACACCAACTTTCCAGCCGCTTGCGTTGCGAAATTTCCGCAGCGATTCCTGTGTCAAAAACGCGATTACAACCGATTTCGCCTGCGCGCCCAGCTGCAGGCCGACGGAACCGGCCGTCGTCCGATAGTACGCGACAGTCTGGCCGCCGACTCGCAGCACGCCCTCGCCCGTCTCTGCGCCAACGCCAACGCCAACTTTGATGACGCGCGGAAAGATCAGATAGCCCGCTGCCTG
Organism: Pseudomonadota bacterium; assembly: GCA_038533035.1. GTDB lineage: Bacteria > Pseudomonadota > Gammaproteobacteria > Steroidobacterales > Woeseiaceae > UBA1847. Next base: position 1,581 of record JBCAZN010000302.1, on the reverse strand, counting down.
GCTGAGAAACACATCCGCGCCGTTGACCTCGTCTTTGAAGACCTCGAGCGCTTTATTCGCCTTCTGGTCGATCTCGGCCGCCGAATCTGAAAACGCCGGCATCGCGAAAACAATTGCGAACACCGCGAGAAATGCACGAATCGTCTTGGAGTGAATCGTCATCGTAATAATCCTTGTTAATTAGTACCCAAATCGATCGGGCACCCGGAGTGGGAGCAATGATAGCCCAGAATGTTCCGCGAATTTTAAGCCTGCTGTCTGAACGCGCTATGAACGGTTAGTCGACGGGTTTGGTCGACGGCGGCATGAGCGGCGGTGGGATCGGCGCGCGCCGGCGATTCGGCTGCGGTGGGTAGGAAGTTGCAAGGTAATCAACAATTTGCGCCTCGACGTCCGGGGCAAATTGCCACAGGTTCTGGGTTTCCTGCATCCAGCGGATCATGCCCACCCAGGCCTGGCGATCAGCCCGCTGGCTCGTCACTAATGCATACGAATGACAGGCACCACAATGCGCGCGTACCTGCTCCCAGCCGGGACCAATCTTGAGGCCGGTGCGCTCGTCGACTTCGTCGGCTACGGCGGGTGCCGCAATTATTGCAAGCAATGCCAGCCAGCGCGTCATGCCGTCGCCCGCACTGCGATTCGGTGGCAGGCGTTGTTGAGGTAACCGCGCGGGTTCCACCCCGGCAGCACCATCGGCTGCGATTGATCACGCTCGTCAACTGCACGCGCCCAGATTTCGTAATACCCGTCCTCGGGAAACCTGACGTCCGCCGACCAGCGCTGCCACGCGAGGCGATTTACCGGCTTCCTGAGTTTTGCTTTTTGCCAGGTCGCGCCGAAATTGATCGAGGTATAGAGCGCCTTGACGCGATGATCACCGGCCCAGGCATGGCCGCGAAGCCGCAGGGCCTGGTCCGCGGGATGTTCGATACCCGATTTCGGAAACGTGATCAGCGATTTGACCGGCATCGATTCGATAATGCACATGTCTGCATCGGCAACGGCTTCGCCGGGGGCAACCGGTTTGCACGGCACACGATACGACTGACCCGTCATCTTCGCGCCGTCGTGCACGCGGTCTCGAACCAGGATTTTTGTCAGCCACTTGCCGCTGACTGACGCAGGCCATCCCGAGCACAACATCCGCACCGGGAAGCCGTGCAATTCTGGCAGTGGCTCGCCGTTCATTGCCCAAACGAGCATGGATTCGTTTTCGAGTGCCTTTGCCAGCGGCACTCCACGTGAAATCGGCTGCTTGGTCGGGTCGCCGGACAGGTGGATATCGGCCGCTTCGTACGCAACATACACCGCGTTGTCAGAGACACCGCAGGCTTTCAGGACATCGCGCAGTCTTACGCCCGTCCATTCCGGGCAGCCGATTGCACCCGTCGACCACTGGTTACCCTTCGCGCCCGGGTGATATTCCGATCGTCCGTTGCCGCCACACTCTAACTGCAGTTGCAACGTGTGGTGTTTGAAGCGTCCCTGCAATTCGGCGAGCGTGAACTTGTGCGGGCGTTCGCAGGCTTCACCTTCAACCTGGATCGTCCAGGCCTGCGGGTCGAGATCGAATGTCGC
>JBCAZN010000301.1:0-3936 GCA_038533035.1 Pseudomonadota bacterium | reverse complement strand
CTGACCTTCGAATTACTCGATCAGGATTCGCCGGCATAGTGCAATCCCTCGTCGTATTTCTCGCCGGCATCGATTCGTACGTCGAGCCGGTTGCGTGGTGAGGCAATCGGACAGGTCGAGAAATCGTTGAACGCGCACGGCGGACTGTAGGACTTGTTGAAATCGAGCACTACCTGGTCACTGTCTGGCTCAACTTCGGCGTACAGGTAACGACCCGCACCGTAAGTCTCGCCGCGATTGGTCTGGTCACCGAACACAAAGAACAAGCGTTCACCGACAAGCTGCGGCTCAAGTTCGTACTCAGCGCCATCAACCTCGAAACGCACGACACCCGGCGACGTCGGATTTTGCTGGAACCCCTCAATCACGGTGTTAACGGTGATCACCCGCGGTTCGTCGTAGCGATGCAACGTCGCATCGACGCGCCACTTGGGATTAATCTCGTAGTACGGCAGTGGGCCGAATGTATCGACCCACGGATGTTCAAAATCACGGACTCGAACGGCGAGCTTGCCGCCACGTTCGACGACACTCCAGGCGATCGAGCCCAGCGTCGCCATAACGATCTCGCCCGAGCTATCCGGCAGCATCAGCAGCTCGGTGACGGCGAGCGGAGAACCGTCGTCTGCGGCCGTCACCACGTCCACGCCGTCGGCAACCGTCAGCAACGGGCCTTGATCCGTTAACGCGATATCGCCGACGTGAGCCGCTGCCGTCGCCGGCAGTCGAATGTCGCTGCCCGCCGCGGAACCAATCGAGTAGCGGCCATCCCCTATCCAGTAAAGGCCAACCTGCGTCAAAAAGCCCGTGGGCTTCAGCAGTTGTTCCAGGCGCCACTCTCGCCATTCCATGACCTCCTGAGCATGCGCTGCGCGCTGCACGTCGGCCTGACTGTCGCCGCAAGCTGCGATTACGCCAAGTGAGGCCATGAGCAGAGCCGGAAAGATTTGTTTCATACGGCCAATATTCCCGTATCAATTCGCTGTAGCGGTCACTATAATCCGCCGCCTCGCCCCACGGCCACCCCGTAATGTCTGATATCTCAAAACTTCGCAATATCGCGATCATCGCGCATGTTGACCACGGTAAAACGACGCTCGTCGACCAGATGCTGCAGCAGTCCGGCACGCTCGGACCTCGCGCGGCTGTGCCCGACCGGGTCATGGACTCGAACGATCTCGAGCGTGAGCGTGGCATCACGATTCTCGCCAAGAATACCGCGGTGCGCTGGAACGACTACCGCATCAATATCGTCGACACACCCGGACACGCCGACTTTGGCGGCGAAGTCGAGCGCGTGCTGTCGATGGTTGACAGTGTGCTGTTGCTCGTTGATGCAGTTGACGGCCCGATGCCGCAGACGCGCTTCGTCACCGAAAAAGCGTTCGCGCAGGGTCTCAAGCCCATAGTTGTCGTCAACAAGATCGACCGTGACGGCGCACGTCCGGACTGGGTGATCGACCAGACCTTCGACCTGTTCGATCGGCTCGGCGCGTCCGACGAGCAGCTCGACTTCCCGATCATCTACGCCTCGGCACTCGAGGGATACGCGAGCGAAGACTCAAGCGTTCGGTCCGGTGATATGACGCCGTTGTTCGACACGATTGTTAACTGCGTAAGCGCACCTGACGTTGACGTGGAGGGTTCGTTGCAACTACAGGTATCGAGCCTCGACTACGATACGTATGTCGGTGTCCTTGGCATTGGCCGCATTACGCGCGGCACACTGAATGCCAACGCACCGGTAAGCGTCGTCGCGCCCGATGGCGCGTCACGGCGCGGTCGTGTTCTCGAGCTATACGGATTCAACGGCCTCGAACGACAACGGGTTGAGTCCGCAGCGGCGGGCGACATTGTCGTTTTCAGTGGTATTGAAAAGCTTGGCATCTCCGACACCCTTTGCGAACCGGGCATGGAAGTTGCGCTGCCGGCGCTGAGCGTCGACGAACCGACCGTCAATATGACATTCCAGGTTAACAAGTCACCATTTGCCGGCCAGGACGGCAAATTTCTGACCAGTCGCCAGATTCGTGAGCGGCTCGACCAGGAGCTCAAACACAACGTTGCGCTGCGCGTCGAAAATACCAGCGACCCCGACAAGTTCCGGGTGTCCGGGCGCGGTGAGTTGCATCTGAGTGTGCTGGTCGAAACGATGCGTCGCGAAGGTTTTGAACTCGCGGTATCACGCCCCGAGGTCATCATGCACGACGTCGACGGCGAACAGCATGAACCCTGGGAGCAACTGACCGTCGATTTTGACGAAAGCTACCAGGGCGGCGTCATGACACGACTCGCAGATCGAAAAGGTGAGCTGCTCAATATGCTGCCCGACGGCAAAGGACGGATGCGCCTTGATTATCGAATTCCGACTCGCGGCCTGATCGGTTTTCGCACCGAGTACATGACGGCCACGTCCGGTACCGGGCTTATCTATCACGTGTTTGAACAGTACGCGCCGCGCGTAGCGGGCAAGATTGCGCAACGCAATAATGGCACACTGGTTTCGATGGTCCAGGGCAAAGCCCTCGCTTATGCGCTTTTCAACCTGCAGGAACGTGGCAAGCTGTTCATCGGCCACGGCGCACCGGTTTATGAGGGTATGATTGTCGGCATCCACAAGCGACAAAACGACCTGGTCGTGAATCCGACGAAGGCCAAACAGTTGACCAACGTGCGCGCGGCAGGGACCGACGAAAACCTGATCCTGACACCGCCTTTGAACTATTCGCTCGAACAGTCGCTTGAGTTTCTTGACGATGACGAGCTGCTGGAAGTCACACCATTGCATCTTCGTCTTCGCAAGAAGTTCCTGAAAGAAACCGATCGCAAACGGGAATCGCGCCAGCAAGCGTCGTGAACGATGACGCGGCGACACTGGCATTCGCCGATCTCAAACCCGAAGATATCGTCGCGACCCTGTGCGACGTCGGCTTCGACTGCGACGGCCGGTTCCTGGCTTTAAACAGCTACGAAAACCGCGTTTACCAGATTGGTATCGAGGATAGCCGGCCTATCGTCGCCAAATTCTACCGCCCCGGTCGCTGGAGCGATGACGCCATTCTCGAGGAGCATGCGTTTTCGTCGGCACTTGAGTTACGCGAAGTGCCGGTAGTGAGTCCACTATCGATTGACGGCACGACACTGCTGCACGCCGGCCACTACCGGCTTGCGGTCTACCCATGCCGCGGCGGGCGTGCGCCGGACCTCGACAACTACGAATTGCTCAAGCAATTGGGACGCCTGGTCGCACGCATTCACCTTGAAGGTGAACAACAGGATTTCGAACACCGTCCCAGCATCGACATCGACTCCTACGGCTCGAACTCGATCGACTACCTGCTCGACAACGATTTTATTCCTGTCGAAAACCGCGACGCCTACGAATCGATAGCCGAACTTGTTCTCGACGGCGTGGAGGCGTGCTTCGAACGCGCCGGCGATACCGACGAGATCAGGCTGCACGGTGACTTTCATCCCGGTAATGTACTCGTCGATCAAGACCGCCTGCACATCGTCGACCTCGACGATTGTCGTCATGGCCCGCCCGTGCAGGACCTGTGGATGTTCATGTCGGGTGATCGCGACGAACAAACTCCGCAGCTTGAAGCGCTGCTCGAGGGCTACCAGTCTTTCCGCACCTTCGATGCCCGCGAACTCAACCTGATCGAGGCACTCCGCAGCCTGCGCATCATGCACTATGCCGCGTGGCTCGCGCGCCGCTGGCAGGACCCCGCGTTTAAGGTGGCATTCCCCTGGTTCGACAGCCGGCGCTACTGGGACGATCACGTGCTGGCGCTGCGCGAGCAGGTTGCACTCATGCAGGAACCGCCGCTCGAGTGGCGCGATAACTGATCAGCGTGACGGCAACGCGCGTTTGCGCGGCGTCACTTCGAAGCGATCAATCCACCGTGAAAACGTCTTTTTGCTGAGTGTCAT
>JBCAZN010000300.1:0-3941 GCA_038533035.1 Pseudomonadota bacterium | reverse complement strand
CGTCTTTTCGTCGACCACCAGGTTTTGTGCAACAGGTCCCGCGGCATCCTTGCAGTTCGCGAACACGACTACCTGCTCGACGACTTCGAGTCTGTCTGGGTCGTTGGCGATGCGGCGGCGGAAGAGGCCGCGGGACCTGTTGCACAAAACCTGGTGGTCGACGAAAAGACGCTTGAAGCGGTAAAGGCGGGCCTGCCAAATCTTCTTGTGACCGACGGCGGTGAACTGGTCCTGCTCAAAACCGCAGGCGACTTTGTGTTCGGCTCGCCGATACTCGGATTGCAGTTCTCCAGGGAGACCGTTTGGGGCGCGAGTGAAAACCTTCCGTACAACACCGAGTTTTGCGTTTTCGGTGTGGGCGGACAGTCTCTCTACTGTTCAACACCCATTGATCCGCAGATCCATACGGCGCTGATCGAGCACGGAGAGAGTACACAGCGGAGTCAATTTGGCGAGTGGAGCCACAACGGTGAATCTCACTTTGCGATTCTGTCAACGTTGCCGCTGCCCGATACGTTCGGTGCAGACACGTTCGATATTGTTGCGATGCAGACCAAGAGCTTCGCACTGCAGTCGGGCACCGACTTTCGACGCATTTTTATCCCGGTACTGATCACGGTGTTCGTCCTTGTCGGATTCCTCACGATGTACCTCGTGGCGCAAAACCTGCGTCCCTTGCAGAACCTGACAATCGCCGCACGCCAGATCGCGAGCGGCAATCTCTCCTCACGGGTTCGTGTCCGGACCAATGACGAATTCGAGTTGCTCGCAGAAGCCTTCAACAACATGGCGGATCGCCTTGGCCGCCAGATTGCGACCCTCGAAGCGATGTCCGGTATCGACCGTATGATCCTGACGGGCACCAAGCTCGAGGAAGTCTCGGAAGACATCGTTGGGCACCTCATGATGTTGACCGAGTGCAAGGCCGCGGGCGTAATCGCACGCGATTCGGATGACCCGAAAATGGGCACCATGGTCTCGATATGCGGCCGCAAAGTCAGCCAGGAACGACTCGAGCTTCCCGAGGGCATCGATGAGCGTTGGTTCCATGCGCAGCAGGCCGAGCTGCGTCTCGTCGAACCGGCGATGACGCCGTATGGCAAACGCTTTGTCAGCTACGGTAAGAGTTTCGTCGTGCAGATTCCCGTGCTACTCAATGACAAACTCAAGGGCTTGTTGTTGCTCGGCTTCGACGAGCGCTACGACATGTCGCACTCGAGCCTGTTGCGCTGCATTGATCTGGCCGGTCGCTTCGCGGTGGCCTTGTCGAGTGTGGAACGTGAAGAGGCGCTGTATCGCCAGGCGCATTTCGACCAACTCACCGGCCTGCCGAACCGGCAGCTCCTGAAAGACACGCTGGCTCAATACCTTGCCAATGCACGGCACAAGGAGCAGACCGGCGCGTTACTGTTCCTTGACCTCGATCGATTTAAGGAAATTAACGACGTATTCGGGCACTCGGTGGGTGACTCTGTACTCTCGCAATCGGCGCAGCGCATCGTCTCGGTGGTGCGTGATCGCGACACGGTTGCCCGCCTGGGCGGCGACGAGTTTGTTGTCATTCTCCCGGACGTGCGCAACGACAAGATCGTTCGCGCCACGGCGGAACGCCTGCTCGACAAGTTGTCGGAGGCGTTCACAGTCAGTGACATCGATCATTACGTTAGCGCGAGTATCGGAATCGCGATGTTCCCTGAGGATGGTGCAACCGTCGACACCGTCATCAAGAATGCCGACGCCGCTATGTACCGCGCCAAAGAAGCCGGTCGCAGCCGTTACGAGTTCTTCTCGATACAGCACAATGCCGAAAGCCGCCGCAAGATTGGCATTGAGCGCGACCTTCGTGCGGCATTCAACAACGGCGAGCTGGAAGTGTTCTATCAGCCGCAGTTCGAAATTGACGGTGGTGAGATGAGCGGTGCCGAGGCGCTGCTGCGCTGGATGCACCCCGAGCAGGGCGCCATCTCGCCGGACGAATTCATTCCGCTCGCGGAAGACTCCGAGCTGATTGTTGAGATCGGTTCGTGGGTAATCGAAAGAACCTGCGAGGATCTGAGCAAGATGTACCAGAACGGCTGGCACCCGGGTCCCGTGTCGATCAATGTTTCCGCCCGCCAGTTGGCTGATGAAAACTTCGCGCAGACCGTTCTGGAACCAATTCGCGCTTTCGACTTTAGTCCGAGCTACATGCAGATCGAAGTTACCGAGACCACGGTCGCGCAGAATCGCGACACCGCGATCGCAATTCTCCAGGAACTTCGCGAGCATGGCATTCGTGTCGCGATTGATGACTTTGGCACCGGTTATTCATCGCTAAGTTATCTGCAGCAAATGCCGTTCGATTGCATCAAGATCGACAAATCATTCGTCGATCGGGTTGGCCGGGGTGTCACCAGCGACAACATTTGCCGCACCATCATCAAGATGGCCGAACAACTCGGCAAGAAGTCGATTGCCGAAGGTGTCGAGAGTTGGGCGCAGCTCAATTTCCTGCGCGAGAGCGGCTGCGACTATGTGCAGGGCTTCCTGTTCTCGACGCCCCTAAGCGCCAAGGACTTCGCCGACTTCGTCGCGAAGCAGGACTATCACACGCGACGGCGTGAGGCCCTTGAGATCGTCAAATAAAAAGGCCGGGCAATGCCCGGCCTTTTTGTACTTCCTTAATTTCAGATCAGTCTTCGAGCAGGAAGCTCCTGAGCTGATCTGAACGCGTCGGATGGCGCAGCTTGCGCAGTGCCTTGGCTTCGATCTGGCGAATACGCTCACGCGTAACGTCGAACTGCTTGCCGACTTCTTCCAGCGTGTGGTCGGTATTCATATCGATACCGAAGCGCATGCGCAGCACCTTGGCTTCGCGTGGTGTAAGCCCTGCGAGTACCGAGTGCGTCGTTTCCTTGAGTCCGGACGTTGTTGCCGAATCGACCGGCGAGTGAACCGTCGTGTCCTCGATAAAGTCGCCGAGATGCGAATCTTCGTCATCACCGATCGGCGTTTCCATCGAGATGGGTTCCTTCGCAATCTTCAGTACCTTGCGAACCTTGTCTTCCGGCATTTCCATACGCTCGGCCAGTTCGTCCGGCAACGGCTCACGTCCCATCTCCTGCAGCATCTGGCGGGAGATACGGTTCAGCTTGTTGATCGTCTCGATCATGTGAACCGGGATACGGATCGTGCGTGCCTGGTCAGCAATTGAACGTGTGATCGCCTGGCGAATCCACCAGGTTGCGTACGTCGAGAACTTGTAACCGCGGCGATACTCGAACTTGTCGACGGCCTTCATGAGGCCGATGTTGCCCTCCTGGATAAGGTCCAGGAACTGCAGGCCGCGATTCGTGTACTTCTTGGCGATAGAGATAACCAGCCGCAGGTTGGCCTCGACCATTTCTTTCTTCGCGCGGCGGGCTTTCGCCTCACCGATCGACATCTGCCGGTTGATCTCCTTAATCTCGGCGATCGACAGGCGCGTCGCTTCCTCAACGGCGATCAGCTTGCGCTGGGCGCGCAGGATGTCGTCCTTGAGCTTGGCGAGAATCGACGAATGCTTGCGCTTCGCGCGAATGTGCTTGTCGACCCATTTGAAGTCCGTTTCGCTCTTCGGGAAGCTCGACAGGAAATCCTTTCTCGGCATGCCGGCGTCGCGAACACAAATCTGCATCACCAGGCGTTCCTGGCTGCGGATGATCGACACGACGTCGCGCAGGTTGCGAACCAGCGCGTCGAACAGTTTCGGCGCAAGCTTGAGCTCCATGATCTGGTCGGTCATATCGCCAAGTGCTTTCATCGTGCGCTTGTCTTTGTAGCCGTAGTTGTCGAGGTACTTCATGCCGCGGTTGAAGTGGCGACGAATGACTTTGACGCGCGCCTTTACCTCATCCGGATCCGGTCCGGTGTCGACAACTTCATCATCATCATCGGACTTCGGTGCCGGCGGCTTGATCTCT
>JBCAZN010000299.1:0-3950 GCA_038533035.1 Pseudomonadota bacterium | reverse complement strand
TTGGCAAATTCCCACGGGCCGCCATTCGGTCACTCGAGGCACTGGCGTTTGAAGAGAAAGCCGGCCGCACCGTCGTGGTCAGGGAGCCGATCGGAGTCTGCGGCCTGATCACGCCGTGGAACTGGCCGGTCAACCAGGTTGCCGTCAAGGTAGCCCCGGCCCTGGCTGCCGGTTGCACGATGGTCTTAAAGCCCAGCGAAATTGCGCCGTTTGACGCGATCCTGTTTGCCGAGGTGCTCGATGCAGCCGGCGTGCCGGCGGGAGTTTTCAACCTCGTCAATGGCGACGGCCCGGGTGTCGGTACGGCGCTCAGTCAGCATCCCGACGTTGCGATGATGTCGTTTACGGGATCAACACGTGCCGGCGTTCTGGTCGCACAGAATGCCGCACCCACTGTTAAGCGTGTTTCTCAGGAACTCGGCGGCAAATCTGCCAATATCATTCTTGATGACGCAGACTTCGAAAAAGCCGTCGCCGAGGGCGCGGCGGCGATGTTCGAAAACACCGGCCAGTCCTGCGACGCACCGTCACGGATGCTCGTGCCGCGCGATCGTATGGATGAGGCAGCCGCGATCGCGGCGAAAGTGGCCGAGGAAATCAAAGTCGGCAACCCGCGCGACGAGGGAACGGATATCGGACCTGTCGTATCCGACGTGCAGTGGAACAAGATCCAGGGCCTGATCCAGGCGGGCATCGACGAAGGCGCCACGCTGGCGGCGGGCGGTACCGGCCGTCCGGAGGGTATCGATAAGGGCTACTATGTGAAACCCACGGTGTTCGCTGGTGTCACAAATGACATGACGATCGCCCGTGAAGAGATATTCGGCCCGGTGCTGTCGATCATCGGCTATGACGGCGATGACGATGCGGTGGCAATTGCCAACGACACGCCGTACGGACTGTCGGGCTATGTGCAGACCGGCGACGTGGAACGTGGACGCCGGGTTGCCGGCAAGATGCGCACCGGTATGGTCAACATCAATGGATCGTGGCTGAGCTCGATGGCGCCGTTTGGCGGCTACAAGCAGTCCGGCAACGGTCGTGAGTGAGGTCCGCACGGCCTCGAAGAATTCATGGAAGTGAAGTCCATTTCCGGATACGAGACGAAACAAGACTAATGACGCAACTACGAATTTTTTTGCCGCTGCTGGCAGCGCTGCTGATCAGCGCTTGCGGTGGCGAATCCGCTTTGCCGAATCCAACCGGCAAGGCCAGTGTCCGGGCGATTAATGCGATCAAGGCGTCGTCAACGGTCGACTTCCGGATTGAGGAACGGTCGATCGGCGCGATTGAATACCGTGAAATCTCAACGGGCGACCGTTTTGACGACTTCACCTATACCTTCAACTTCGATCTTTTCTTCCCCGGTGATGCCGAGCCCACCCGACTGATCAGCGAATCAATCGACTTCGTTGCCAACCAGGACTACACGCTGCTTTTGTCCGGGACGGTCGCGGCGCCCTCGGTGACGGTCTGGGAAATGCCGGAACGCGTCTTCGATACAGGGGAAACGGTATTCCAGGCGCGCTTCGCACACACGTCGGACTCGCTGGCCGCCCAGTCTCTCGATGTGTATTTCCTGCCTGAGGGTACGATGCCCGTCGCCGGTGAAGAATCAGCCACCGTGACGTTTGGCAATAGTACGCCGCCAATCGATTTCGAGGCAGGTGATTACGTGCTGACTCTGACGACGGCAGGTGACATTAACGATGTGTTGTTTACATCGGGCACGACAACCATTGGGGCGCTCGAAGACCTGATCGTTACGCCATTCGACGGCACACCGAACGACACCGCACCACTTGTCATGCTCTTGCTCGGCTCAAACGGCAACGAATTCTTGATACCCGACCCGAACAGCCCATCGCAGATCCAGTTTTTGCATGCCGCTGCAGACGCGGGCGACGTCGATGTTTATGACGATGTCGACCTGATGTCGCAAGTTGTCGACGATCTGACCTACCAGCAACTGACGCCGGAGCAGACCCTGGCACAGCTTGATGGTACCTATTCATTTACGCCGTTCGACGGTACTGGCACGGTTTTCGTTGAACGCGAAGTTGCACTCCAGAACAGCATTCGCTATCGCATGATCCTGAGCGGATCGGCCGGCGAATACGCAGCGGTTTTGATCACGCCGGATCGCCGACCGCTGGATACCGCCGCAAAACTTGTGGTGAGTAACGAAACTCAGAATTTCGGGTTCGTCACGTTGTACGCAATGGATCCCGGTGAGGTGCCCGATGCAACATCGCCGGTTTTACGAAGCGGCCTAACGAGTGGCTTCGGGCCCGTCGTCTTGTTGCTTGAGGACGGCACGTTCGACCTGTACGTATCCGAATCGGGTACGGATCCGGTAAATCTGCTTGCGGGGCCGGTAACCATTGACGTCGTAGCAGGCGACGTTCTTGATTTCGTGGTCTTCGACAATGCCGCCGACCCGGCTATCGTGGATTTTGTGGAACTCGTCGAAACGCCCTGAGCGATTTTACTATGACGCAGTAGCTGCCTCGATGTAGGCAGCGCGATCATTGGCGGCGTCTTCGTCTGAAATTGCTTTCGCCCCGTACATCGCCTCGTCGGCGACGTCGAGCAGATGCCATAGTTCTTCACCATGCTTCGGCATCAGGGCGATGCCAACGCTCGCCGTGCACTTAATCTCTTCACCCTGGATGATGTAAGCCTCTGACGCCGTTTGTACGAGGCGCTCAGTTATGTGCTTGACATCTGTATCGCTGACCCCGGGCAGAACAATCGCGAATTCGTCACCACCGAGGCGGCCGAGAATATCCTCGGGACGCAGGCAAAATTCGAGGCGGTGGCCAAAGGCCTTCAGCAACGCGTCCCCGGCCTGGTGACCAAAGCGGTCGTTAATGGACTTGAACTGATTCAGGTCGAGATATAAAACAGCACCCACACTCGAGCGGCGAATACAGGCAGCACCTTCCTGTTCGAATCCGCGACGGTTGAGTACACCGGTAAGCGGATCGCGCAATGCGTCGGCAAGCATTTTGTCTTCGTTGCGTTTGCGCTGCGTAATGTCGATCAGCGTTACGGAGAAGTCTTCGCCAACAGGCTCACCGACGATGCGCAGCCAACCATTGTCGCGATCGCTTTCCGACGAAACCTCGAAACTCACCTGCGAGGTTGCTGCCTCGTCGCCGCCGAAGTGCGTGAGGAGACGATCGGGGTTCAGGAATTCAAGCTTGTCGAGCGGCATGCCAACCAGTGTGCCCAGCCCTTCGCCGGCGAACGACTCGGCCGATCGATTTGCAAATATGCAGCGAAAACGTTTTTCGGGATCGTTGTTGTCACGTGCGAATCGCAGAATGCCGTTTGAACTGGTTTCGATGAGTGTGCGTATCAGGTGCTCACTGTCGGCCAGCTGACTCTGAGCAGCACGCCGCTCCGTAACATCGCGACATACGACCACCATGCCGAGGTTTTGTCCCTTGGGCCCGGTTAGCGGACCGACGCTGACCTCGTAGATATTGTTGGCATCCATACGCAAGGTTTGTGTCAGGTCGAGCTCGCGTGCCTGTTCGAGAATGCTGCGTGCCTCCGGGAAATCCTCCCACAACTGCCGTCCGAGCAATTCCTGCTCGTCGCCGCCGAGCAGGTCCTGCGCCGCCTTGTTCGCACAGGTGATGCACTTGTCACTATCGACAACAAAAATCGGATCGCGCACATGGTCGAACAATGTCTGGTACGCCAGCGGGCTGAATTCATGCAGGCGCAACTTAACGCACAGGTAGGCGAAAAACGGCCACATGATCGCCAGCGTTGTGGACGTAAACGGGAAGTCCTGCGGACCGACGCCCAGGAACGTATTCGCGATACTGATCGAGTAAGGAAACAGCGCACACACTAGTATCATCGCAAGCGTTCTGCGATTCGCCGGCGCGATCGTTGGCAGGCGACCGAGCAACGCGATGGCTGCATAGGCGAAC
>JBCAZN010000298.1:0-3960 GCA_038533035.1 Pseudomonadota bacterium | reverse complement strand
AGCACACCCGCCAGTGTCTCAAGGCGCAGGTCACGCATCGGCGCTTCCCCCTGGCCTTCCTCGGCGGCGACGAGCTTGTCGCGGTAGTCGCTGGCCTCAATCCAGGCCTGCCGATAACCGGCGACATTACCCATGCGTGTCGAGGGTGCCTGGCCACGCCCGCCATATACACGCTTCGGGTTCTCGCCGCAGGCCATCTTCATGCCATGCGGCGCTCCAGGGAACTTCATGTCCATCACGTTGCGGCCCGGAATGTTTTTCAACGTCACGCCGCGGCCACCGACGAGATTCGCCGAGCCCGGCAGAATCTGCATCGAAGTCACGCCACCGGCCAGCGCCGTAATGAACCCAGGGTCGTGCGGCCAAACGCTGTGCTCGGCCCAGACCTGGGCCGTGACGGGCGCCGTTGCCTCGTTGCCGTCGGAGTGCGATTGCGTACTCGGCGATGCATAGACGCCAAGGTGCGAATGCACGTCGATAACGCCCGGCGTTATCCACTTGCCACTCGCGTCGACGACGTTGGCATCGCCGGCATCGAGCCCGGTTCCGATCGCGACAATCTTGCCGCCTTCCATCAGGACATCGGCATCATCGAGGCGTTCGCCTGTGCCGGTGAGAACAGTGCCGCCCTGCAATAATGTTGCCGTAGAGGGCATGGCTTCGTAACGGCTTTCAAATGCAGCCGGTCCGTTGTCGGCGTCCTCTGAATCGCACGCCGCAACACAAAGCACCAGCACGCTGGCCAGTATGGTCTTGTTCACTGAATTTCCCCGCGTTCTATTTATCGCCCAAGGATAGCAAGAAGTCGGTATTCCGCGGCCATTCCTTATAGAATCAACGTGCGCCAGGGGAGAAACGGAATGACTGTAAGAGACGTTGTCGCGGTACTTTGCGTGACGCTGTTGCTTGTGGGGTGTGGCAGGCAGGAGTCAGGCCCGGACCCCATGACACGCTACACGCTCATTCACGACGGGCTGGAGCGGGAGTACTTTGTTTTTCTGCCGTCTGACTATCACGATAGCAGGGATTCACCGCTCGTCATCTTCATGCACGGCTACGGCGGTACTGCCACCGGCACCGAGGCTGAAGTCACCCAGGGTCTCAACTTCTACGCTGAAAAGGCGGGTTACGTGGCCGTGTATCCGCAGAGCACATGGTTCATGGCGGATCCGGGCACGGACGAGCAATGGGAAGTCACCAGTTGGAACCATATTTCGGACGGCTTCGACCGCGGTCCGTCCGGCCCGATCTGCGAGAGCAAGGTACCGCAAACCCTGTGTCCGCCAGAATGCGGCGACTGCGGAAACTGTGGCTGGGCGTCGTGTAACGACGATGTCGGGTTTCTGCGTGCGCTGGTTGCAGAAATGCATGCAACCCACGCGATCGATGACGTGTTCGTCTCCGGCTTCAGTAATGGTGCGATGATGGCGAACCGAGTTGCCTGCGAAGCCTCCGAATTGTTCTCCGGCGCGATGCTGGTCGGCGGGCGCGTGGAGAAAGGTTTCGAGTGCACTCCGACAAAGCCGCTGCCGCTGCTGCAGGTAAACGGTGGCGCCGATGCGACCGTGCCGGCCGATGGCAGCGTGAGTCGACGCGGCTACCACTATTCAGATACGCGATCGATAGCACACCACTGGCAGGACGGTGCCGCGTGCGCGGCGAAGCGCGCTTCGTGGACGTCGCCCGCCGTTGAAGACACCACGGCGGAGTGCACGATCGCCTGTCCCGACAGCGCTGCCGTCTCTGTCGATTGCCTGTGGCCTGAAGGAAATCACCGCTGGCCGGGCACCGACGATTTCCGCGGCAGCAATGGATACTGCGTGACCGAACTGCAGTCGGCCAGCATGCCTGACCAGCTGATCTGCATCGATCCGGACCCGGACACCAACTTCTGGGGCTCGACCCTGATGTTCGAGTTTTTCGACACCCACCGCAGCAGCCGATAGTGCATTTCGTCGTTATCGTACTTGGCCTTGTTGTCGGCGTTGCCGTAGGCGCCGCCGGCAGCGGAGTATTAGGTGCAGCCGCGGGCGCGCTGATCGCGTCGCTGTTGTTCCAGCTCGGCCGCTCGCGAATGGATGTCTTGAAGCTAACGCGCCGACTCGATGCTGTCGAACGTCGCCAGCAGGCGATTCCTGTCAGTGAGGAAACCGTGCCTGCCGCTGCGAAAAAGATGCCGACGCCGGAGCGTGTTTCAATTTACGAGCCCGAAGAGCCTGTGCCGGCGCCAACACCTGCGCCGTCCGAGCCTGCGCCGGCACCTGCGCCTGCACCCGCGCCGGTGCCGCCGCAACCCAGCACGTTCGACCACATGCTCGATGTCGCGAAGCGCTGGCTGACGACCGGCAACGTTCCCGTCAAGGTTGGCGTCATTGTTTCGCTGTTCGGTGTCGGCTTCCTGCTGAAGTACGCGATCGAAAATTCGGTTATCAATATTCCGATCAGTGTGCGGTATCTCTTTGTCGGCGCGTTCGCCGCCGTGCTCATGGGATTCGGCTGGCGCCTGCGAGACTCGAATCGTGTCTACGCGCTGAGTTTGCAGGGCGGGGGCTTCGGCATACTTTTCCTGACCGTGTTTGCCGCGTTCCGCTTGCACGGGGTGCTGCCACCGCTTGCCGCGTTTTTGATTCTCGTATTGTTGACTGTTGCAACGGGCTATCTCGCGGTTAAACAGGAGTCGCGGGCGCTCGCAATACTGGGAACCACGGGCGGCTTTCTTGCGCCGTTGCTCGTATCGACCGGCAGCGGCAATCACGTTGCACTGTTCAGCTACTACCTGGTCCTGAACGGCGCGGTACTCGGCGTTGCATGGGTACGTGCATGGCGCGAACTCAATATCATTGGGTTCGTATTTACGTTTGGCGTTGGCACGATCTGGGGACTGCAGTACTACGAGCCCGAAAAGTTTTCGACAACGGCGCCGTTTCTTGCGCTGTTCTTTGTTTTCTACACGGTCATCGCCATTCTGTTTGCGTTCAAGAGCAAACCGCAGCTGCGCGGCTTCGTCGATGGCACGCTTGTATTTGGTACGCCGACCATTGCGTTTGCGCTGCAGTCGCAAATACTCGAGGACTCGGAGTACGGCCTGTCGATAACGGCGGCGATTGTCGCCGCGTTCTACGCGGGGCTCGCCTGGTGGTTGTTACAACGCCGGGATGAGCGTTTCGATCTGCTGCGGCAGTCGTTCATCGCGCTTTCCGTCGCCTTCGGCACGATCGCCGTGCCGCTGGCGCTTGATGATCGCTGGACGGCCATAGCGTGGGCGCTTGAGGGTGCCGCGCTGGTCTGGATAGGTGTTCGTCAATCGACGTCGCTTGCGAAAGCAGCTGGCATCCTGCTGTCGTTCGCCAGCGGTGTCGCGTTTGTTCGGTTTGGCTGGGAGAACGATCTCGGCACCCCGATCTTTAACGGAAACTACATTGGCGGCGCGCTCATCAGCGCTGCGGCGATGTATTCCGCGTGGCTGCTCCGCGACAATGAGCGCGATCGGCAGTGGCAGGTAGTGGCGTCGGTTGCATTGCTGCTGTGGGGCCTGCTCTGGTGGTTTGGCGTCGGTGCGCGCGAGATTGTCGACCGGGCACCATACCGCCAGACCATGCATTTGATTCTGCTGTTTGGTTCGCTGAGTTTTGCGGCGATAGCGTATGCCGGTCAGCGCTTCGACTGGGCGACTTGTCGCCGCACGACGCTGAGCCTGTTGCCGTTGCTGGCGATAGGCGCGTTGCTGTACCTGTTCGAGCATGATCATTTCCTGAAAGGACTGGGTGTGCTGGGGTGGGTGGTTGCCGCAGCAGCTCACTTTTACGTGCTGAAGTTGTACGGTGATCGTCGACCATCGACGTTTTGGCACATCGGTGGCGTCGTGTTTCTCGCCGCAATTGCTGCTACCGATCCCGTAAAAGCCCAGACCTCGTTAATAACTACTTCATCGATCTGCCAGTAAATCTCGTAGCCCGCAAT
>JBCAZN010000297.1:0-3965 GCA_038533035.1 Pseudomonadota bacterium | reverse complement strand
GTCATCGTCGTCCTGCGCCCATGCGACAGACGCGACCAATGATGCAGCCAAGGTAGCAACAATACTCTTAAGAATCGTTGCAGTTCGGTGGTCCGATATCATTTTGTATCCCCCAGTTCAAAGTAGGTCCCCTGACCATTGGTATATTTCAAGAATGGGCAAGTCTCAAATGATCACAGCCCGCGATCACCCATTTTCATCGCCGCTTTTCACCCATTTACGATTCGAGCCGGTGAAGAACTCAGTGGCGCAGTGTCAGCGCAGCGCCCATTTGCCGGATGTGTTTTGGGTGAAGCTGGCCGAAGCACCGGTTGACCGTAGCAAGGTGTGTTTCTACCCTGATGGTCCACGTGCGGCATAGCGCCCTGATTCCGAAGGAAAACTTTTCATGGCTTCACTGGAAAGGAAGCTGATTAAAGCCGAGCTTCTGCAACGCCGTGAGGAAGGTTGCGACGTAAGCGAAATTTCGTCACGAATCGACGCCGCAATAATGGGTGAAATTGACGAGGCCGGGATTTCCTCGCTTTACGACGAGCTCATGGCGCTGCCCATTGACCCTGCGTTTCCTTTCGTTGAACCCTCGACCCTCGATGAAATTCAGGCAGAGCGCCCCGACGCCCGGCGCAAACTCGATATGTCGTGGGACGAAGAGACCCTGTATGACAAAACCTACGGCGCATGGCTCGGTCGCGCGGCCGGTTGCGCACTCGGCAAGCCGGTCGAGGGCTGGCCGAAAAAACGCATCGACAAGTTCCTGACTGACGCCAACGCACTGCCGCTCGATAACTACCTGCCGTTCGTTGAAAAAATACTGCCGGGCATTCACCGACCGTCCACGCGCGACAACATTCAATTCATGGATCGCGACGACGATCTCGATTTCCCGATCCTGGGGCTCTTGGCACTGGAAAAAAAGGGTGCGCGAATGACGTCGCGCACAATCGCGCAGACCTGGCTTGGACGCATGCCCTATGGCCTCGTCTATACGGCTGAAAATGCGGCCTATCGAAATTTCGTGCAGAGCATCTGGCCACCGCAATCGGCCGAATACCGCAATCCGTTCAGAGAGTGGATTGGCGCGCAGATCCGTGCGGACATTTTTGGCTATGCGGCGCCGGGCTGGCCGGAAAAGGCTGCCGAACTCGCGTTCAAGGATGCCGCGGTATCGCATACCAAGAATGGCATCTACGGCGAAATGTTTGTTGCCGCAATGATTGCTGCAGCCTACGTCTGCGACGACGTGGAAGACATCATTGCCGCAGGGCTCGGCGAGATACCCGAGAATTGCCGTCTCGCGAAAGCCGTTCGCGATACGCAGGCCTGGTGCCGCGCAGAAGACGACTGGGAAGCAGTCTGGGAAAAAATCTTCGCGGACTACGGCAATTATCACGGCGTGCATACGATCAATAACGCGGCGCTGGTCGTGATGGGCCTGTACTTCGGCATTGACGACTTTGAGCGCGGTATTGTATGCACCGTCCGGGCCGGCTGGGATACCGACTGCACGGGCGCGACAGTAGGCTCGATACTGGGTGTCAAATTCGGCGCGCAGGCGCTGCCCGAGAAATGGGTTGGCGTGTTGAACGATCGCCTCTTGTCCGCTGTGCGTGAAGAAAACGACAACAAGATTTCGGAACTGGCGGCGCGTACGGTCGCCGTTGCCAAGAATATCGCCACGGCATCCGAGCAAGACGAGAAACCCAATGCGACGCTTGCCGGTACAGCGGGCGGCGTCTGGAAAATGGAGACCGGCTGGGGCGAGCAGCTGCTCGACTTTTCCAAGGGAACCGTTGAGTTCATCAATAGCGAGCGCGGCAGCGATGAATTTGGCCCGTACAAAATTACCGAGAGTTCGTACAGCCATCCCGAGCTCAAATTCTCCTACTGCATCGACAAGGGCAGCTGGGACCTGGAGATCGATTTTGAAGGCACTGTCGACGAGGACCGACTGGAAGGTGTCTACTACCCGTATGAAGCGCCGGCGCGGGGGCGTCGTCTCGCAAAAGAATAAGGAAATTTACGAATGAAAATCACCGACGTTAAAGTCACCGTGTGGGAATGGAAGGATATTCCCGCGACGCGTTATACCCTGCACGTCAAGAGCAGTGGCACGCGCAGCACGAACATGGCCCTGGTGCGCATCATTACCGACGAAGGTATTGAGGGTCACGCATTTCTGGGCAACGCGCTCGGTTCGCTGGGTGACGGCGCCGAACAAATCGCCACCCAGTACAAGCGGTTCCTGGTCGGCAAAGATCCGCTCGATCGCGAATACATCATGCAAAAAATATCCGTCTGGGCGATGGGAAATACCATGCCCATTATCGGCGCCATCGATGTCGCGCTTTGGGATCTCGCCGGCAAAGCCGCCGGCATGCCGATTCACAAGCTGATGGGTTCCTTTCGAAAATCGGTACCGGCCTACGCCAGTTCCATCGTGTTTGAAACGCCGGAGGAATATGCCGAGGAGGCCGTGCGCTACAAGGAAATGGGATGGAGCGCGTACAAGATTCACCCGCCGGCTATTCCAGAACTGGATATCAAGGTCTGTGAAGCAACACGCAAAGCGGTCGGCGATGATTATCGCCTGATGCTGGATTCAACCTGGTCCTATGACTACCCCGCCGCGCTTCGTGTCGGACGCGCCGCCGAGGCACTCAACTTTTACTGGTACGAAGATCCGCTTCCCTGGGACGACATCTACGGCTACGTCAAGTTGAAGCAGGTTCTGGCCATTCCGCTTATGGCAACCGAAAACCCGCGCACCGGCCTTACGGCATACGCACCCTGGATCATGGAGAAGGCGACCGACTACCTGCGCGGCGATCCCTGGCTTAAGGGCGGTCTGACGACCTGCCTGAAAACTGCGCACACCGCCGAGGCATTTCATATGAACTACGAAGTGCATCACGGCGGCAATTCGCTGAACAACGTCGCGAACCTGCATCTCATCATGGCGATCAACAATTGCGAGTACTTCGAAGTGCTGCTGCCCGACGCAGTGCAGAAGCACGGTCTGGTTAATGACATTGAGGTTGACGAGAACGGCATGGTTCACGCACCGGAGGGGCCGGGGCTTGGCTACGAGATCGATTTTGACATGATCGAACGCAACAAGGTGGCGGACCTGTAATGAAAGAACTAAAAGGCAAAACAGCTCTTGTGACCGGCGCCGCCGGTGGCATTGGCCTTGGCACAGCGAAGACTTTCGCTCGTGCGGGTATGAACGTCGCCATCACGGACATCAAGCAGGAGCAGCTCGAGGTCGCCGAGCGTGAGTTGAAAGAGATTACCGATAACGTCTTGGCACTCGAAGTCGATTCAACAAATGTCGAGTCTCTGCAAAGCGCTGCTGATCAGCTTGAGAAAGCGTTTGGCCCGCTGCACGTACTGCACAATAACGCCGGCATTCCTGGCGGCGCAAAAATCCTGGAAACCGATGACGACCGCTGGCGTACGGTTTTCGAGGTCAACTTCTTTGGACCGCTAAATGGCATCAATGTTTTTCTGCCTGGCATGCTGGAGCATGGTGATGAAGGTCACATCGTCAATACAGCATCGTTCAGCGGCATTGAGGGCCACGGTCATCAATCGGCGTACGGCAGCAGCAAGTTTGCGTTGGTCGGGATGTCCGAATTCCTCAAAAACGATCTCGCCGACACCAATATCGGCGTTTCGGTACTCTGCCCGCACGTTGTCGACACTCCGATCATTGATGCGCTCAAGAAACGAGTCCCGGACAACGTCGTGTCCATGATCAACGATATGGCGGTTCCATCCGAGACGGTCGGCCAACAGGTCATGCAGGCTATCCTGACCGACGAGTTCTATATCTTTTGTGACGGCACGCATACGCGCACGATGCTGGAAAAGCGCTGCGAGCGCATGCTCGCCGCCATGGACCGGCAATTCCCGGGGGAATGACAATGACCGAACCACTGCACGAACTGAACTGGAAACGCCTG
>JBCAZN010000296.1:0-3973 GCA_038533035.1 Pseudomonadota bacterium | reverse complement strand
CCCGCATCAGGCTGCGAAGATACTCCGGGTCTTCACTGGACTCGAATGTTTCTTCGGCAAGCTGCCCCTTGTAGTCCTGCGCGGGCAGTATGTAGGGGCGACAGTGCTGCCCAAGCAACGTCACCCTGAGCCCCGGCGTAATCTTTCGATACGCGCCGTGCCACAGGGCGCCGTGAAAAATCACCAGGGACCCCCTCGGCGCCTCGACCGGAACGGACAGCGGTAACGCCTCACCCAGTTCGGGCGGTCGATCTTTCTTGTGACTGCCGGGGACGTACGCGAGGGCACCATCGTCCCGGGTGTAGTCGGTCAGCGTCCAGTTCATATTCGCGACGTGCGGCACCTGGCAGCGCCACGGCGCGGGGACCATGTTCTGGTCCACATGGAAACCTGTGGTGACTTCCTGGTCCCAATTATCCGGAGTCCGCCACTTGATCCAGCCATCACTTGCCAGCAAACGATGCCGCTCCCCCAACAGGTAGGTCATGAGCGCCTTCTTGACCGGATGCGTCAACGCATCGATAAACGTCGGATCCTCATAAACCAGGTGCGACAAGATAAGCTGCCCTGTCTGGCTGGGGCGATCTTTGAATTTCTTCGACGGGCCGGTGGCGAGATCAAACGTGACGCCGGAGCGCGTTTCGCCAACGCGAATAACGGCATCCCTGAGGCGGTCGAACCAGTCATCTGAAAGCCTGAGTGTCTCCTGCGGTATAACGGTCAACCCGACCTCATCGAGATCTTTCAGATGACCCGCAAGACCGTACTCTGCTACGGCTTCATCAATGTCGACTTTGTTTGTCGTGATCACGTATCTACAGAATGTTGCCTTCGGCCAAAGCCGTGCGACGCCAGCCAGATAGCGGCCAACAGCGCACACACAAAGAATACATCTTCGGCGCGCCCGCCACCAAGGAAACGGCCGCCAATCAGTCCACCGACGAACGCGCCAAAAAACTGCGCGCTCGAATACACGCCAAGCGATGCACCGCGAACTTCGTCATCGGCCAATATCGAAAGCCTCGCCGGAAGACCGGCCTCCAGAAAATTGAACCCACCGAAGTATAACGTCAACGCGATGAGCACTGACCAGGTTGCAAAGCTCGCAAACGTCAACCACAACAATGACGCCATGAGCAGCAGCACGGCTAAACCGATTAATTGCCCTTTGCCCTGGCGGTGATCACGCATGATCAGCGGTACGGTGATCGCCAATGACAGCAGCAGCGCACCGACGTATATCTGCCAGTGGTCGGTAAGGGGCAGATCAAGCTTGCGACTTAGCAAAATCGGCAGCGCGACAAAGGTTGCTGTCATGATTACGTGCAGCACGAACACATAGAAGTCGAGTCGCAAAAGATCCGCGCGAAAAGCGGGTTTCAGGTTCCCGCTCTGGAACGTCTTCGGCTGTGGCACCTCCGGCAACAGCCGCAGCATCCCGGCTGCCACGACTGACAGTCCTGCCGCGATCCAGAACAGACCGTTCACTCCGAACTGGGCAGCGACCAGCGGCCCGGCAACCATGGCGAACATGAACGACACCCCGATGCCGATACCGAAGATCGCCATACTGCGCGTGCGAACCGCTTCGCGCGTCGCATCAGTCACGAGTGCCGACAACGTCGATGAGATGGCTCCGGCACCCTGCAACAGGCGTCCGACGATCACACCGTGGATCGAATCGCTCAGCGCGGCCACTGCGCTGCCAATCGCGAATACCGCTAGCCCGCCAACGATGACGGGGAGACGGCCAACCCGGTCGGACAGCGCACCCAGCGGGATCTGCAGACCCGCCTGGGTCAGTCCGTAGGCACCCACGGCCAGCCCGATCAGCAGTGGCGTCGCGCCCTCAAGGTCGCCCGCGTACAGCGACAGCACCGGCAACAACGCAAACAAACCAAACATACGAATCATTGCAATTAGCGCAACGACGCCCACCGAGCGACGCTCGGCCGGGAGCATAGTTACTGCTTCGTCAGTGGCTTGGGTATTCATTTCGTTCGGTCCTTTGCGCCGAAGTTGCGCGGCGGCGTATATTAGCAGGTTGCTCGCTTACATCTGCACGTGAAATGAAATCCATCGACTCTCGTTCGATCTCCATTGCTGGCGCACGAACGCACAACCTCCAGAACATCGACCTCGACCTGCCACGTGACCAGTTAATCGTGTTCACGGGGCTGTCCGGTTCCGGCAAATCGTCACTCGCCTTCGACACCATTTATGCCGAGGGACAGCGCCGCTATGTCGAGTCGCTGTCGGCGTACGCCCGGCAGTTCCTGTCGATGATGGAAAAGCCGGATATCGACCACATCGACGGCCTGTCGCCGGCAATATCGATTGAGCAGAAGTCGACCTCGCACAACCCGCGCTCGACTGTCGGTACCGTCACAGAAATCTACGATTACCTGCGCCTGCTTTACGCCCGAGCCGGCACGCCTCGCTGCCCGGACCACGACATGCCGCTCGAGGCCCAGACGGTCAGCCAGATGGTGGACCAGGTCCTCGCGCTACCCGAGGGCACCAAGCTGATGCTACTTGCGCCCGTGGTCGCCGAGCGCAAGGGCGAACACGTCAACCTCATGGCCGATCTTCAGGCACAAGGTTTCATCCGCGCACGCATCGATGGTGAGATCTACGAGCTGGACCAGCCGCCCTCGCTTGACCTGCGCAGGAAGCACAGCATCGATGCAATCGTCGACCGCTTCAAAGTCAAAGAAGACCTGCGCCTGCGGCTGGCCGAGTCGTTTGAGACGGCGTTGCGGCTCGCCGACGGCGTCGCACGCATTGCCTACATGGACGACGCCGACCAGGAAGAGCTGATCTTTTCCGACCGCTTCGCCTGCAATCACTGCGGTTACAGCCTAACCGAACTTGAACCACGCCTGTTCTCGTTCAACAACCCGTCCGGTGCGTGCCCGACCTGCGATGGCCTCGGTGTGAAGCAGTTTTTTGACCCCGACCGGGTTGTGGTCAACCCGAGCCTGTCGCTGGCCGGTGGCGCGATACGCGGCTGGGATCGCAAGACGACCTACTACTACCAGATGGTGAAGAGCCTCGCGAACCACTACGAGTTCGACATCGAGACGCCGTTTGAGGAGCTTTCCGCCAAGCTGCAAAACGTTGTGTTGTACGGCAGTGGCAAGGAGAAGATCGAGTTCTTCTATGAGAACACGCGTGGCATGCAGATCAAGAAACTGCATCGCTTCGAAGGTGTGCTGCCGAACCTCGAGCGCCGCTACCACGAAACCGAGTCCAACGCGGTTCGCGAGGAGCTGACCAAGTTCCTCAACAGCCAGGACTGCCCGGACTGCGACGGCACGCGCCTGAATCGTGCTGCAAGACATGTTTTCGTTGCCGAAAAGGCATTGCACGAGATTACAAATCTTTCCGTTGGTCACGCGGTTGAATTCTTCGAGACCATGACGCTCGACGGCTGGCGCGCGACCATTGCCGACAAGATCGTGAAAGAAATCAGCGAGCGGCTCGGCTTCCTGAACGATGTCGGCCTCAACTACCTGTCGCTCGATCGCAGCGCCGATACGTTGTCCGGCGGCGAGGCGCAGCGCATCCGCCTTGCCAGCCAGATCGGCTCGGGTCTTGTTGGCGTCATGTATATCCTGGACGAACCCTCCATTGGCCTGCACCAGCGGGACAACCAGCGACTGCTGAGTACGCTGGTCCACCTGCGTGATATCGGCAATACCGTCATCGTTGTTGAACACGACGAAGAAGCGATCCTCGCCGCCGACTACGTCGTCGATCTCGGCCCCGGCGCAGGCGTCCATGGTGGCAAGGTTGTCGCCGCCGGTTCGCCCGAAGAAGTTAAAAAAGAACCACAGTCGTTGACGGGCCAGTACCTGTCCGGCAAGCGCTCTATCAGTCTGCCGGAAGAACGCACCCCGAAACGCCCGTCACACAGGTCATGAGCCCGACCGGAATCGACGCTTCAACACTTTGCAGGTTGTTGCCGGTC
>JBCAZN010000295.1:0-4001 GCA_038533035.1 Pseudomonadota bacterium | reverse complement strand
CAGCTCTCCAATTTCGAGAACGGTATTGCATCGGCGAATCTTTCGCCATCGGAATCCCGAGTCCTTGTCCGCACGAGCGATGATTCGGCAGCGCCGCGGCAGCTGACAACCGGCGATGCGGGCGGCTGGGATGCGCGCTGGTCGGCTGACGGCGACTCGATTTACTTCTTGTCTGACCTTGGTGAGGGCACACAGCTGTACCGACAGTCTGTCGATGATGACGAAGAAGCGGAGCAGCTCTCCAATTTCGAGAACGGTATTGCATCGGCGAATCTTTCGCCATCGGAATCCCGAGTCCTTGTCCGCACGAGTGATGATGAGCTGCGCGGCAAGCTCGAGGATCCGGAACCCATCGTCGTCACGCGGCGCCACTTCAAACGCGATGCGGGGCACGGCTACATTACCGATGGTTCGCTGAATCACCTGCATGTCTACGACATCGAATCGCACGAGCTGCGGCGATTGACGTCAGGCAACTTCAACGACGGTGACGCTGACTGGTCGCCGGACGGACAACACGTCGTCTTTGCCAGTAATCGTCAGCCAGTGCCCGATAGTGACTATCGCGCCGACATCTTCGTAATTGATGTGGAAGCCGCCGAACCCGCGCCGCGCCGGCTGACCGATGACGACCGCACGAAGTCGTCGCCGACTTTCAGCCCGGACGGAGAGACGGTCGCATTCCTGTCTGCCGAGGACGGGGTTTACGCGCTGCAACGGATAGCAGTGATTCCAGCGAAGGGGGGCGAGGCGAAACTGCTGACGTCCGACTTCGATCGCGCGATCTGGTCGTATCAATGGTCGCCCGACGGCGAGTGGATTTATTTTCAGTTCGACAATCGCGGCGCCTCATCGGTGGGCCGCGTCAATGTCAGCACGGGGCATATGGAAAGCCTGATCACGGGCGAACAGACGGTAGGTTCGTTCGACGTATCGACGTCAGGCGCCATTGCGTTTGTTTCGGAAGCGGGCGCAACCGGTCCGAACCTGTACCAGTTTCACAAGAAGAGAACGGTAGCTGTTACTGACGTAAACCGGGCGTTCTTCGATCAGGTGACGCTCGGCGAGAAACGCAAGGTCACCGTGCAAAGCAGCGACGGCGTGACGGTTGATACCTTTATCACGCTGCCCACTAACTACCAGGCCGGACGAAAATACCCCGCTGTTCTGCACATCCACGGCGGGCCGGTTGGCCAGTTCGCCTGGGGCTTTAATTTTGAGGCGCAGTTCTACGCGAACAATGGGTACGTGGTCATCGAACCCAACCCGCGCGGATCATCGGGACGCGGGCAGGCATTCATGCGATCGATCTACCGATCATGGGGCGTGCCCGACTATGATGACGTGATGGCGGCTGTCGACTACGCCGTCGAAGAAGGCATTGCCGATCCTGATCGTCTCGTGGTGACCGGTTTCTCGTACGGCGGATACATGACCAATGTTGCGATTACTGAGACCGACAGGTTTGCGGCCGCGGTGTCAGGTGCCGGGCATAGTCTCATCGAAGCGAATGTTGGTCATGACATGTACAGCCAGTGGTATTTCTGGGAGCTCGGCGCACCCTGGGAAAATCGTGATCGCTACGATGTGCACTCGCCGTACCTGCGTGTGGGTAACGTAACCACGCCGACCTTGTTTTACGGCGGCCGGGTGGATTGGAACGTACCGGTCCTCAACGCTGAACTGATGTACCAGGCATTGCAGGTGCTCGGCGTTGAGTCGCAGCTCGTTGTGTATCCGGACTCGCATCACGGTGGGTGGGACGAGGGCTTCGAAAAGGACGCGCTTACACGAACGGTCGACTGGTTCGATCGCTACGCGAAAAGCGAATGAAAAAATACGTTCTGTTGACGCTCCTGCTCGCCGCCTGCAGCTCTATCGCGCCAGTTGCAGAGGCGCCAATCGATCTGCGCATAATGACGTTCAATATCGAATGGGGCGGCAAGCATGTTTCATTCGATAATGTGATTGAAGCGATTCGCATTGCTCGCGCCGATGTCGTCGGCGTACAGGAGGCGGAAGGAAATCTCGAGGAGCTCGCGAGTTCGCTTGGCTGGCATTTCGATGAACGGAATTACGTCATCAGCCGATTTCCGCTGATCGATCCGCCCGAGGCCAATGGACGGTACGCGCTCGTGGAAGTCCGTCCGGGGCAAGTGGTAGCGATAGCGAACCTGCACCTTCCCGATGCACCGTACGGTCCCGACCTCCTGCGTGATAGCAAAAATGTCGATGCCGTTATCGCAAATGAAAATCGTGTGCGCGTTCCCGCATTGTCGGGTTGGCTCGATCGGCTGCGCACGCCCATCGCACAAGGTATTCCGGTTTTCGTAACCGGCGACTTCAACTCGCCGTCGCACCAGGATTCAGAAAAGATCAAATGGCCGGTGACTGTTGCAATGGAGAAGGCTGGCCTCGTTGACGCTTGGCGACAGGTATACCCGAATGCAGCCGCCGTGCCCGGGCTGACATGGTGGGCAGCCCGACCTGAAATAGAACATTACGCACCAGGCGAAAATGACCCGGAAGACCGGATCGACATGATCTGGTCATCAGACGGCGCAATCTCGCGCGAAGCGGAGCTGGTTGGCGAAGTGGGGCGGTCGGATATTGCTTACAGCGTAGACCCGTGGCCCAGTGATCATCGCGCCGTCATCGCCGAGTTCAGTGTGACGCCTGCGCCGGCACCCGATTACTTGTCGACAGATCGGCGAGTCTATTCTGAGTCGCAGCGCGTTACAGTTCGATTCAACTTCACCACCGAACAACCCGGCTACCTGCGTGTATCGAATTCGGGCAGTCCGTTCTCCAGCCGTATCCCAATCCCTTCGACCTCGGACACACTAGCACTGCCTGTTCTCGAGCCGGGTGCTTACGAGGTTTCCGCGACCACCGCTGGACGAGTGCACTCGCGACACTTCTGGGTGCTGCAGGATGGCGCGGTTCCGCATATAGAAGCGACCAAGGCCGTTTTTGAAGCGGGCGAGCCGGTAACAATTCGTTGGAGAGACGGTCCGGGCTTTCGTAACGACTACATCGCGGTTTACGCGCAGGCCAACGCCAATGATCTCCGCGACATGTCACATTACGTATATGTCGACGCGCTGCCAGAGGGTGAGATGGACCTGCGTAAAGCGCTAGCCGTGAGCGGTGATCCGTTATTACCGGGTCGCTATGTAGTCAGGCTGATGAAGGACGACGGCTACGAGGCGCTCGCCGATTCGCGATCGGTCCGTGTCCGTTAGTTCAGCGGCCGTTGGCAGCCCGGGCTCTCCAGGTATTCGCGGAGTCGGGACACCGGCGTTTCGACCGGGCTGTGAGAATTCACAACGATCGTATCCTCGGGCAGATTAGCGACGGCCCACTTCGCGAACCAGCACTCGGTTGCTTCGCGACCCGCGCGAGGCGTCGGGCTATCATCACGCGGCACGTGAATGTCGGACACGAAGAACCAACCGGCGTCCATCGCCCAAAGGCCCAGCATGCTGTTGGCATGAGGTCCGGCTCCGAGCGAAACAACGGCTGCACGGTTTGCGTCGCCACCGATAACGCTTTCCTCGTCAACGCCGATGGTTTCTATGCCCATCGCTTCGTCAAAGAATTCCCTCAACTCTGTCGCTGCATAAACGTTAGCACCCGCGTGATGAAAGGCTCGCGCGCCGCCCGAATGGTCGTCGTGCAGGTGTGTCAACGCCACCGCATGAACTGGACGACCCGGTGACTCCTGCTCGAGAAACTCGATAAGTAACTTCGACAGACCATCGGCCCCGAGCCCCGGCGCGAGATCGGTCGGTGGCAAGTGGTGAAATTCGATCCAGCCGGCGGGCGCATCGCCGACAACCAGGCCTTCGCTGGTATCGATAACCATGTGCTGGAAACCGGTGCGAACGCCACGTACCAGGTAAACACCGTCAGCAAGGTCGACCCGACGCATACTTATTATTGATGGCCAACGCTCGCCGTCGACATCGATCGGTGTTTCACCCGGTGTGACTTCCCAC
>JBCAZN010000294.1:0-4004 GCA_038533035.1 Pseudomonadota bacterium | reverse complement strand
TCCTTGCGCAACGCCTTGCCGATAATCGTGTCGATATCGCCTCGCAGCGTACGTATCAGGCGCTCGGGGGTCGTCGCGCGATTGGCCGCAATTGTTTGCAGCGTTTCTGCGCTGCCTCCCTCATCCTGGCGCTGTATTCGCTTGCTCGGTGGCGGCGCCTCCGTCTCGCAAATGCGCAGGGCAAATTCTGAAGGGGTCTGATCGGTCGGATCGAATGCCTTGTTGCCGCTGACAAGGTCATACAGCAGCAGGCCGAGCATGTAGACATCGGTGGCTGTGGTCACCGGCTCGTTCCTGACCTGCTCCGGCGCTGCATTTGCCGGCGTCATGATGACGGCGCCTTCTTTGGTCAGCCCGGCCGCGTCAGCGTCGCCGGTATCGATAAGTTTCGCGATACCGAAGTCCAGCAGCTTGGCCGTGCCGTTTTCGGTTACGAGTATGTTCGCTGCCTTGATGTCGCGGTGCACGACGAGGTTCTGGTGTGCAAAATGCACGGCCGAACAAATCGATTGAAACAGCGTGAGACGATCGCGAATTGAAAGCCGATGCAGGTCGCAATACGTATCGATGCGCACGCCATTGATGTATTCCATGACCAGGTAGGGGACACCGTCATCCGTCGTGCCACCGTCAAAAAGGCGAGCAATGTTCGGGTGGTCCAGGTCTGACAGGATCTGGCGCTCTGTAAGCAAGCGCATTTCCGTTTGCGGGTCGACCAGGCGATGCCGCCCGAGTTTAATGGCGACGTGTTGCTCGAACTGGTCATCAGCGCGTTCCGCGAGATACACCATGCCCATGCCACCACTCCCGAGGAGCCGCAGCACGCGATACGATCCGATTCGCTCGCCAAACATCGTGTCCGGGCGGACCTCGCCGAACGCGCCCTGCATCGTCTCCGCAACGACCGTGTCGACCGCGTTCGAATCGTCCACGTCGATTTGCAGCAGGCCAATCATGTAGTCGCGCAACTCGTGGTCATCGGCGCAGGCTTGTTCGATGTACGCAAGCTGCTCGTCGCCGCCGAGGTCAGCGGCCTTGTGGTACAGCTGGTCGACCTTCGCCCAGCGTTCTGGCGTTAATTCAATCGTCCGCGAGTTCATGAGCCAGCCAGGCTTTCGCCAAAGTCAGATCGCGACTGACGGTCGCAGGGGAAATGCCGGTCGCGAGCGCCATCTCGTCGTAAGTCATGCCACCGAAGTAGTGCAGGACGAGGACGTCACACTTGCGTTCATCGATGGCCGCGAACTTGTCCAATGCTTCGTCAAGGTCTGCGATGGCAAGCGGTCGCTCGGCCGAGACACGATCCTCGTGAAGCGTGATTGACGCTACCCCTTCGCCGCGCTTCTTGCTGCGGTGGCGGCGGCCATAATCCGTCAGGATTCGACGCATCGTGCGCGCCGCAATCGCAAAAAAGTGCGCCCGATCGCGAACGGAGAGCTCGGCATCGGAAAGTCGCGAAAACGCTTCATTGACGAGCGCGGTTGCCTGCAACGTATGGTCGGCGCGTTCTGACCGCATGCGCCGGGATGCAATGCGGTGCAGATCGTCATAGATCAGCGGCGTCAGCTCAGCCAGGGCATCCTGGTTGCCGGTCCCCCAGTCCTGCAGGAGTGCAGTAATTGTTGAGGCGGGCACCATGTCTGAATCCGAAGCAACTTGAAAGACCTTGATAACAAATGCCCCTGTCTCCCGCAATGGCCGAACGCGAGTGGCGCGCGGTGAGGCTCTTATCTAGACTGACCATGTCATTCCAGATAGCAAAAGAACAGGAGAACAACCATGGCAGACGAAAGCACACCTCCCCTCAAAACGGCCGCCGCTGCAGCTGCAGGCGGATTCGCTGGCGCGTTACTTGGCGTTGTTGCTGCGAGCACGATGATGGGCAATCCCGATGACAGCCAGGCGGCTGTTGAGCCGGTTCAGGAGCAGGCCGAAGACGTTGTTGTTGCCGATCTGAAGGAAAAACCCTGATCGACTGAGGGAATTTGCGCCGCGTTTGCGCTGTTACGAGTGGGCCTTCATAAGATGGGTGTTCGCAAGCAACATGCCGGACGACAACGCAAAACAATTCTGCGTCGTCGATCACGCTGCAAAAGGCGATGATCGGCGGCGTATGAATCCCAATCGCAGGGTGCGTGATGAGGAAACCGAGCGCTGGCTCGCCGCATTGCAAAAACTGCTCGTCGAGGATGACGGCGCCGCGCGGCGCGTAAAACGCCGCTAACGCAGCTTCCCCTCGCGCTTGCTATTCCACGTCTTCGTCGGAATAGACGGCTACTCGTGCGGGCGTCTTCGACGACATGACACCGCGCTTTAGATTGGCAGTGGTCGTGACAAATACGACATTGCCGGCCGGATCCAGCGAAATCACACCGCCAGTGCCGCCCTGCGGCAGCAACTGATCGACAATTAATACCTCGGCGGCGCGCTCAAGTGATTCGTCGGCAAATTCGACGCGCGCACAAATATCGCGCGCGACGGTCCAGCGCATAAAGTACTCGCCATGCCCTGTTGCAGAGACGGCGCACGACTCGTTTGCCGCATACGTTCCTGCACCGATGATCGGCGTGTCGCCAACCCGACCGTAGCGCTTGTTAGTACGGCCGCCGGTGGATGTTCCGGCGGACAGGTTGCCGTGCCGGTCGAGCACGACCGCGCCGACGGTCCCGTACAGCGACTCGTCGTGAACAATAGCCGCAACCTCGCCAGGCGTCTGCGCGCGTTTGTCGCGCAGCATCTGGCGTCGCTTCTCGGTGATGAAGTAGTGCGGGTCGGCAATTTCGAGCGCTTCGTCGGCGGCAAACCAGTCAGCGCCATCGCCGTGCAGCAAGACGTTCTGGGTGCGTTCCATAACGGCACGCGCCGCTGCGATGGGATTCTTGATACGCGAGCTGCCGGCAATGCCGCCTGCAGCTTTGTCTTCGCCGCGCATGATGGACGCGTCGTGGCGCGCGTCGCCGTGCTCATCGAGAGCAGCGCCGCGACCGGCATTGAAACGCGGCGAGTCCTCGAGAACTTTCAGTGCCGCTTCGATCGCTTCGGGACCCGTAGCGCCGGCGTCCAGCAGCGTCGCGCCGGCCTCCAGTGACGCTCTCAGGTCATCACGAAGCAGGGCTTCCTCTTCCTCAGTCAGGTCATCGCGAGTCGTACCGCCGGCACCGCCGTGGATCGCGATGATCCAGTCGGGCGATTGGCCGACGCCCGGTGTTTCCGTAAATCCGTCGGCCAGTGCAATTGAGCCGAAAAGAAGCCCGGCGGCGCCGAGCGCGCCGGTCAGTCGTCTTATGAGTATTTGCATGCCGCAACGGTACCAGTTCGGCCATGGCCGCCGCCAGCCAGTCGCCCATGCCGGGTGCGCGTCTCCGTGGCGTGGAAAATACCTGCAATATTACGTCCAAATCGTATTGAGAACGATTCGCATTTGCGTTAATGTTCGGATCATTCAACGCAATCATGTAACGGATTCTTGCACCCATGCCCCTTACGAAGCTGATGCCAGCGCTCATGCTCGCTGCCATGCCCGGTTTTCAGGCGTTTGCCCAGGACGACAATAACGAGACGCTCGAGGAGATTATTGTCCAGGGCCAGTACCTGTCTATCGACAAGCTGAATTCGGTCAAGACACCGACGCCTGTTATTGATGTGCCACAAAGTCTGTCGATCCTGACCTCGGCGCAGATTGAGGAGCAGGCCTTCCAGAATTTCGGCGACGTGCTGCGCTATACGCCGGGTCTGTCGATCAGCCAGGGCGAGGGGCACCGCGACGCGATCATCATTCGCGGCATGCAAACAACGGCCGACTTTTTTATCGACGGCATACGCGATGACGTGCAGTACTTCCGACCCCTTTATAACGCCGAGCAGGTTGAAGTTCTGCGTGGCTCGAACGCACTGCTGTTCGGTCGTGGCGGTGGTGGTGGCGTGATCAACCGTGTGCAGAAGAAAGCCATCATCGGCGAGCAATTCTCATCACTGAAGTTTGGCTTTGACTCGCTGGGTTCCGG